>JBBSHA010000138.1:0-6399 GCA_038253595.1 Candidatus Dormibacterales bacterium | reverse complement strand
GCCGGCTTCGAGCCGGTCCGGTCCGGCTTCGTGGGAGGCGAGCGGGAGGTGCTGGTGGAACACCGCTGGTGGAGCCCGGCCGAGATCCGGGCCTCGACCGAGGTGTTCGGTCCCCGACGGCTCGGCGAGCTCCTGGAGGGGCTGCTCCGCGACGGACCGCCGCTCGAACCGCTCGACGTGGGGGTCTGAGAAAGGGCCACAATCGGCCGGTGAACCTGCTCCCCGCCAACACCTACCTGGCCGACCCGGCGCTGCGCTCGCTGCTGCGGGCCTGGGTGCGCCCGGAGACCCTGGAGTGGGCGGAGCCGCAGCTCAGCGAGCTGGGCGGCCTGGCCGCGGCCGAGCTGCCCCGGCTGGGCGAGGAGTGCGAGCGCCAGCCGGCCTGGCTGCGCCCGATCGAGCCGTGGGGCGAGAGGGTGGACGAGGTCGTCTACCCGGAGGCCTGGCGCCGGCTGGGCGCGGTCGCGGCCCGTTTCGGCCTGGCCGGCATGCCCTACGAGGCGGCGGCGACCGGCCTGGCCGGAGCCGAGGCACGGGTTGTCCAGGCGGCGCTCTGCTACCTCTTCGAGCCCCAGACGGCGACCTACATGTGCCCGGTCTCGATGACCGATGCCGCGGCGGGCGTGATCCGCGAGTTCGGCACCGGGCCGGTGAGCGAGAAGGTGTACCCGCACCTGATCTCCCGCGACCCGGCCCAGGCCTGGACGGCGGGCCAGTGGATGACCGAGCAGCAGGGCGGGTCCGACGTGGGCGCCAACGCGGTCCTGGCCCGCCACTCGGCCGCCGGCTGGCGCCTGCACGGGCGCAAGTACTTCTGCTCCAACGTCGGCGGCGAGGTGGTCCTGGCCCTGGCCCGGCCGGAGGGGGCGGCGCCGGGGACGCGCGGCCTGGGCCTGTTCCTGGTGCCCCGGCTGCTGCCGGACGGAAGCCCCAACCACTACCGCATCGACCGCCTGAAGGAGAAGCTGGGCACGCGCGCGATGGCGACCGGCGAGGTCACGCTGGAGGGCGCCCACGCCGAGCTGGTCGGCGATCTGGACCGCGGCTTCGCGCAGATGACCCCGATGCTCAACGTCACCCGCCTCCACAACGCGATCGCGTCGGCGGCGGGAATCCGGCGCGGGCTCCAGCTGGCGCGCGGGTACGCGGCGTCGCGGACCGCCTTTGGGAGGCCGCTGGATCAGCTTCCGTTGCAGCGCCAGGTGCTGGTTGAGCTGGCGGTCGCGGCCGAGGCCGCCCTGCTGCTGACCATGCGTCTGGCGGGCCTGCTGGGACGCGTGGAGTGCGGCCTGGCGAGCGAGTCGGAGCGGCTGCTCTTCCGGCTGGCGGGGTCCCTGGTCAAGCTCTACACGGCGCGCCAGGCGGTGACCTGCGCCTCCGAGGCGATCGAGTGCTTCGGCGCCGCCGGCTACATGGAGGACACCGGCATCGCCCGGCTGCTGCGCGACGCGCAGGTGCTGCCGATCTGGGAGGGCACCACCAACGTGCTGGCGCTGGACGCGCTCCGGGTTGTCGCCAAGCCGGCGGTCAAGGAGGCCTTCCTGGCCGAGCTGGAGCGCCTCGGGGCACCGGGCCGGGAAGACGTCGGCGCGCTGCTGGCCGGCCTCGCCGCGTCCGATCCGGCAGCCGCGGAGCGGCAGGCGCGGCGGCTGGCCTTCGCCATGGCCGAGGCGTGGATCGAGGGACTGGTGGAAGAGGCGGCCGGGAGGGGACCCCGGGAGGCGGCGCTGGCCGGCCTCTGGGCTCGGCGCGGGCAGCCGGAGGGCGGGTCCGGCGACCGGTTCGAGCTGGTCGTGGACGGGGTGGCCTGACGGCGGTTTCGCTGAGCGGACTCAGTCCCACCCCAGCCGGCGAAGGATGGCGGCGGCCACCGCGTCCGGGTCGACAGGCCGCCGGTCCTGCTCGAACGCGCTCAGCGGGAGCGGCGCCGGGCCTGCTTGCGGGCGCGCCGGAGCGCCTGCGGCAGCTCCTGTCGCACCATCCGGTTGGCGGCCCGCCGCATCACCGGCGCCTCGCGTCCGAGCGCCTTGCCGACGCTGCGCAGAATCCTCGCCGCGGATTCGAATAGCTCGTCGCTGGACTTGCTCATGCTGGTTGCAGAGTCTAGTGTCCTGCCTCGATACACTCCCTGCCATGGGCAAGAGGCGCCAGGTAAGGCAGGTTCGCAAGGTCAAGCCGAGGGGTATCCCGGCCCCCGCCGCACCGGCCACGATGACCTCGGCGGACCAGCGCAAGCAGCGCGAGAAGTACGTCGCGTCCGGGGGCATGCTCCAGGGCTACTCGCCCGAGCTGGTGCTGCGGATCGGGCTCTACGCGGTGATCGCCGCCGCGGTCTGCCTGCTGATCGGGCTCGCCTTCCTCTTCCTGCTTCCCTCCGGACTGCCGGTCCGCGCCATCGCCGCCATCGTCTGGGTGGTGCCGATCGCGTTCCTGGTCAGCTTCATCCTGCCCGGCTACCGGCTGGCCCGGCGCGACCGCAAGCAGGAGCCCAAGCTGGTCCAGGGCCAGCTGATGGGCGCCAGCCCGGTCAGCAACTCGCTGGGCCTGGGCATGCTGATGGTGAAGACGCGCGCGGGAGTCGAGAACTACCTGGTGCCCCCCGACAGGATCGCCAAGGTCCCCGGCAACCAGGTCCCGGTGATGATCACGGTCACGCCCCTGCTGAGGCATGTGCGCAGCGTGGGCGTGATGGGCCAGAGGATGGTGGGCCGCGCCGACCAGCCGGTGCCCGCGGTCGTTCGCCGGCTGCGCCTGCTGCCGATCGTCACGCCGGTTGCGCTCGCCGGGTCGGCGATTCTCGGAGACGACGTCACCGCGCTGCTCCCGATCCACCCCGACCTCCTCCACGCCCTGCTCGCGCTGTTCTTCGGAGCGCTGCTGGGCGCCGGCATGTACGGCCTCTCGTTCCTCTTCCAGCGCCGGATGTACGCCGAGGTCCAGGGCCTGATGCCGGGCGCAGGACCCTGATGGCGCCCCCCGCCCCGGAGATTCCGATCACGCCCGAGGGCCTGGCCCAGGTCCAACGCGAGCTGGAGGAGCTGGTGACGGTCCGCAGGCCGGACATCGTCGCCAAGATCAAGGCCGCGCGCGAGCACGGCGACCTCAAGGAGAACTTCGAGTACCACTCGGCCCGCAACGAGCAGTCCTTCCTGGAGACCCGGGTCAACGAGCTGGAGGTGATCGTCAAGAACCACGTCCTGATCCGGCCCCAGGGCAGCCGGGACCAGGTCGACCTGCTCAGCACGGTGACCTTCGACGAGGCGGGCGAGGCGCCCACCACCTACCGCATTGTCGGCCCGGCGGAGGCGGATCCCGCGGGCGGCAAGGTCAGCTTCGAGTCCGCCATCGGCCGGGCGCTGATGGGCCATCGGGTCGGCGACGAGGTGGTGGTCGAGGCCCCGACCGGCAGCATCTACTCGATCCGGGTCACCAGGATCGAGTGAGCCTCGATCGCTTCCGCCGGTGGATGGCGGCCGAGGGCGTCGAGGCGGCCCACCTCACCGACCCGGTCTCGATCGCCTACCTGACCGGCTTTCGCACCGATCCCCATGAGCGGTTGATGGCGCTCGCCGTACGCGCATCGGGGGCCGTCCTGGTGGTGCCGGGACTGGAAGCGGACAGCGCCCGCACTGCGGCGGCTGCCGGCGTCGAGGTGCGGGGCTGGCGCGACGGCGAGGACCCCCTCCAGGCGGTGGCTGAGGCGCTCGGCCCGGCGCCCGGGCGGCTGGCGGTCGAGACGGAGCGGCTGACGCTGGCGGCATTCGAGCGGCTGACGAGCCGGGTGGCCGCCGGCGATGTCGTGGATGCCGGTGCCGCGGTGCGCGGGATGCGACTGCGCAAGCGGCCCGACGAGTTGGCCCTGATGGAGCGGGCGGCGGTCATCAGCGACCGGGTGCTGGCGGCGCTCGCGGCCGGGCTGCGGCTGGGCACCAGCGAGTTGGAGGTCGCCGGCCGGATCACCACGCTGATCGCCGCCGAGGGCGCCGAGCCCGCCTTCGAGAGCATCGTCCAGTTCGGGACCAACTCGGCACAGCCTCACCTCCGGCCGACCAGCCGTCCCCTGGCGACCGGCGACCTCGTGCTCCTGGACTTCGGGGCCGCCTGGCAAGGCTACCGGGCCGACATCACGCGCACCCTGATTGCGGGCGAGCCGGACGATCGCCAGCGCGAGGTCCACCGGCTGGTGCTGGAGGCACATGACCGGGCGCTGGCGGCCGTCCGCCCCGGGCTCTGCGCGGGCGAGGTCGACGAGGCGGCCCGGCGGGTCATCCGCGAGGCCGGCCACGGCGATCACTTCCAGCACCGGGTGGGCCACGGTCTGGGGCTGGAATTGCACGAGGATCCCAGCCTCGACCCCGGCTCCGCCCTGGTGCTGGAGGCGGGCATGACGTTCACCGTCGAGCCGGGTCTGTACATCCCGGGCTGGGGCGGGGTCCGCATCGAGGACGACGTGGTCGTGGAGGCGGCGGCCGGGCGCAGCCTGACCGGCGCCGGCCGAGCCCTGACCAGCGTTGCCCGGGGGTAGGCCGCAAATCCCGATGGAGGGAGCGCCTCCGCTTGCCCCCGGTATGCGCCAGACCCGGCAGCGGCAGCGGGTCTGGGACGCAGTGCAGAGCCTGGGCGGACACTGCACGGCGGACCAGATCAGCGCCGCCATCCAGCTGACCCAGCCGGTGTTCGCCCGCAGCACCGTGTACCGGGCCCTGGAAGCGCTGGCCACGTCGGGCGCCCTCCACGCGGTCCGTCTGGGCGACGGGCCGATTCACTACGAGGTGGCGACGGTCAGCCACCAGCACGCCATCTGCCAGGTCTGCGAGGGAATCCTCCACATCGAGCACGAGCTGGTCCGCGAGCTGGAGGCGCACCTTCAGGATCGGCACCGCTTCACACCCCTGCGCACCGAGGTGCTGGTGGTCGGAATCTGCGACGAGTGCGCCCGCTCCCGCAGCCGCCGCCCCGCCCGCAAACGCACGCTCGACCACGTCCACCACTGACCGCCTCCCTCTTGGACGGAGGAGCTTATTGCGACCGGGTCGCAGGAGGCGTAAGCTCCAGCTATGGCCATATTCGGGATCCCCTGCTCGCTCCGCGAGCACACCGCCGGGCAGAGCACCGTGGCGGTCGAGGCGGATGACCTGGCGGCTGCGCTGAAGCAGCTGGCGGAGCTCCATCCCGCTTGCGCGGAGCGCCTTCTCGACGCCGGAGGGAATCTCCGGGAATGGGTCCGGGTGCTCCAGGACGGCCGCGAGATCAGCATCGTCCCGGCGGTCTCCGGCGGCTAGCCGGAATCGGATCTGCGACCGGTTCGCGATAGCGGTTAGGCTTTGGGGATGGCGGTGATGCAGACCCTGAGCGACGCGTTCGACGGCGGAGAGCGGCGCCGGCTGGGCGCCTTCTTCGCCGGCGTGGTAGGTCTCCACATCCTCGGCTTCGGCCTGCTCTTCACCTACGGCATCGGCCACCCCGCCTTCCTCGGCCTGGGCGGCCTGGCCTACACGTTCGGGCTCCGCCACGCCTTCGACGCCGACCACATCTCGGCCATCGACAACACCACCCGCAAGCTGCTCCAGGAGGGCCGCAAACCGATCGGGGTCGGCTTCTTCTTCTCGCTCGGGCACTCCACTGTGGTCCTCCTGATCGCCCTCCTGCTTGGCTTCGCGGTCAAGTCCGTGGTCCAGAGCGTGGTCAGCGACAACGGGTCGCTGAAGAACATCGGCGGTCTGGTCGGGACCAGCGTCTCCGGGCTCTTCCTCATCGTTATCGGCCTCCTCAACCTGGTGATCCTGCTGGAGATCGTCAAGGTCTACCGGCGCATGCGCCGGGGTGAGTACGATCGGGCGGCGCTGCAGCAGGAGTTGGCCCTGGGGGGCGTGATGTCGAAGCTGTTCGGCCGCCTCTTCCGGATCGTCTCCCGCAGCTGGCACATGTACCCGATCGGGTTCCTATTCGGGCTCGGCTTCGACACCGCGTCCGAGGTGGCGCTGCTCGCCATCTCCGCCGGTGCCGCCGCCCAGGGCATCCCCTTCCTGGCGGTGCTGGCGCTGCCCCTGATCTTCGCGGCGGGGATGTCTCTGATGGACACCGCCGACGGCGCCTTCATGGCCAAGGCCTACTCGTGGGCGTTCTCCAACCCCATCCGCAAGGTCTTCTACAACATGACCGTCACGTCGCTGTCGGTCTTCGTCGCCCTCTTCATCGGCCTGGTCGAGGTGTTCCAGATCCTGATCAACATCCTCAAGCTGCAGGGCGGTGTGTTCGACCTGGTCGGCGGCCTCAATTTCGGGGTGCTCGGCTTCGTGATCGTGGCCGCGTTCGTCGTAACCTGGATCGCCGCGTTCGCCATCTTCAAGGTGCGCCGGGTCGAGGAGCGCTGGGGGGAGATGGTCGCCGGCGAGTAGG
>JBBSHA010000137.1:0-6417 GCA_038253595.1 Candidatus Dormibacterales bacterium | reverse complement strand
CCAGCCCAACGTCCAGGAGAGCAAGGACAACACCCGCCGGGTGCTGGTGGGGTACACGCGCCAGGGCCGCCTGCCCGAGGCCGCGGCCGCCTCCCCGAAGGCGGCGGGCGCCGAGCTCGCGGACCTGCTCCGGGCCGCCAAGCCCGGCGCCTACTTCGCGGTCATGGCCTACACCGCCCGCAGCCCCACCTCCGAAGCGGCTCTGAAGCGGATCCGCGAGCACGTCCGGGACCGCCGCCGGATCGCCACCACGGCCGGCTACGGACCCCGCTTCCTCCACTCCACCGGCCAGCTGCACAAGGGTGGGCCTCCGGTCGGCGTCTTCCTGCAGGTCGTGCAGGAGGACGCCCGGGACGTGGGGGTGCCGGGTGAGCCGTACAGCTTCTCGATCCTGAAGCAGGCGCAGTCGCTGGGTGACCTGGAATCGCTGCGGTCGCGCCAGCTGCCCGTCGTCCGGGTCAACCTGGGCCGCTCGCCGGCCACGGGCTGGAAGGCGCTGGCCGGCTCGATCCTCAAGTCGGTCAAGTAGGAGGTCTCGGTCATGCAGGTAGCGATGGTCGGTTTGGGCAGGGGGGTGCGCCGGGGGAAGGGCTGCGCCCGGCCGGCGCCAGGGGGGAGCTCGCCCCTTCATTCAGTAGCGCGGATGGGGGCGATGCCGGCATGCAGGTAGCGATGGTCGGCCTCGGCAGGATGGGGGGGAACATGGTGGCCCGGCTGCAGAGGAAGGGGCACCAGGCGATCGCGTTCGACAGGTCGGAGGAGGCGGTCGCCAAGGCGGAGGCGGAGGGCGCGATCGGGGTCCACTCGCTGGACGACCTGGTGGCCCGGTTCAGCGAATCGCCACGGGTGACCTGGGTGATGGTGCCCGCCGGCGAGGCGACCACCCAGACCATCGGCCGGCTGTGCGAGCTGGGCAGCCCCGGCGACATCATCATCGACGGGGGCAACAGCAACTGGCAGGTCGCGCTCCAGGACGCCGCGGTCATCAGGGAGCGGGGCCTCCACTACCTCGACGCCGGCACCTCGGGTGGGATCTGGGGCCTGGAGCTGGGTTACTGCCTGATGGTGGGCGGCGAGGCCGCCGTCTTCCGGCACTGCGAGCCGATCCTCAAGGCCCTGGCACCGGATGCGGGCGGCCTCGTCCACACCGGGCCGGAGGGCTCCGGCCACTTCGTGAAGATGGTCCACAACGGCATCGAGTACGCCCTCATGCAGGCCTACGCCGAGGGCTTCCAGATCATGAAGCAGGCGCTGAGCTTTCCGGGCATGGACATGCACGCCATCGCGGAGGCGTGGCGGGAGGGCAGCGTGGTCCGCTCCTGGCTGCTGGACCTGATCGCCGACGGCCTCCGCGAGGACTCCGAACTGGGCTCCATCAAGGGCTACGTCGAGGACACCGGCGAGGGCCGGTGGACGATCCAGGCCGCAATTGCGGAGGCGGTACCGGCACCGACCATCACCATGGCTCTCTACGAGCGCTTCCGGAGCCGGATGGAGGACACCTACGGCGACAGGATGCTGGCCATGATGCGCAACCAGTTCGGCGGCCACGCGGTGGTGACGACCCGCCCGTGACGGCGGCCGGGGCCCCGAACCCCCTGGCGCGGGGTCTCAGTGAGTACCGCTCCGCCGATCCCGCCCTGATGGTTCTCTTCGGGACCACCGGCGACCTCAGCCAGCGCAAGCTGCTGCCGGCGCTGTACAACCTGCAGCGCAACCGCCTGCTGCCGGCGGGGTTCGCGGTCGTCGGGGCGGCCCTCGACCCGCTCGGCGAGGACGAGTTCCGGGACCGCAGCGCAGCCGGGATCCGGGCTCACTCCCGGACCCAGCCGGTGGACGAGGCGGTCCTCGGCCCCTTCCTCCAGGATCTCCGCTACCAGCAACTCGACTTCGACGACCTGGCGGGCTTCCGGAGGCTGGGCCGGAGTCTGGAGGGCCTCGCCCGCCGCCGCCATACCGCCGGCAACATCGTCTTCTATTGCGCGACCCCGCCGCCCCTCTACCCGGTGATCGCCCGCCGGCTCCAGGAGAGTGGGCTGAACCGGGGCGGGGGCTACCGGCGGATCATCGTGGAGAAGCCGTTTGGCAGCGACCTGGAGTCGGCGGTGGCGCTCAACCGCGTCCTCCACGGCGTCTTCCCCGAGGACGAGCTGTTCCGGATCGACCACTATCTGGGCAAGGAGACGGTCCAGAACATATTCGCCTTCCGCTTCGCCAACTCGATCTTCGAGCCGCTGTGGAACAGCCAGCACGTCGACCACGTCCAGATCACGGTCGCCGAGCCGCTCGGCGTCGAGGGCCGGGGTGGCTATTACGAGCGGGCCGGCGCGCTCCGGGACATCGTCCAGAATCACGCGCTGCAGCTGCTGGCGGTGACCGCCATGGAGCCGCCGGTGGCTTTCGACGCCACCGGGGTCCGCGATGAGAAGGTCAAGGTGCTGCGCTCGCTGCGGCCGCTGGACGCTGCCGCGATGGCGGCCAGCACGGTGCGCGGCCAGTACGGGGCGGGCTGGGTGCTGGGCGAGAAGGTGCCCGGCTACCGGGAGGAGCCGAACGTGGCGCCGGAGTCCGAGACGGAGACTTTCGCTGCGCTCCGGCTCCAGGTCGACAACTGGCGCTGGGCCGAGGTCCCGTTCTTCATCCGGACCGGCAAGCGACTGCCCAAGCAGGTGACCGAGATCCGGCTCCAGTTCCGGCGGCCGCCGCATCTGACGTTCGCGCGCCGGGAGACACGTGAGCTGGAGCCGAACTCGATAACGCTGCGCATCCAGCCGGAGGAGGGGATCTCGCTCCGTTTCGGGGCCAAGGTTCCGGCTGCCGGCATGCGCATCCGCAGCGTCAACATGGACTTCCTCTACAGCTCCTCCTTCCTGGTCGACGCCCCCGACGCTTACGAGCGCTTGATCGTCGACTGCATGCTCGGCGACCCGACCCTGTTCACGCGGTCCGACGAGGTCGAGTGCGCGTGGAACCTGATCGACACCGTGGAGGCGAGCTGGCGATCCGGCCGGCCCTCGCTCCAGCGCTACGCCGCCGGCAGCTGGGGTCCGAGCGCCGCCACCCGGCTCCTGCAGCGCGATGGACGCCAGTGGCACCGGCCGTAACCGCCCGCCGCGGCCGAGGCCGCAGCAGCGCCTGGAAGGGCTCGGCGGTCGGCGTCGGCGAGGTCGTCGCCCAGCTGACGCGAATGCACGCCGAGCTGGCTCAGCGCGACGCCCGGCGGGGCGAGCACCCGCATTCGCGGAACTGCGTCATGAACCTGGTGGTCGCCGTCAGCGATGACCGGGGGCGGGCGGCCGAGGCGAGCCGGGTGGTGGAGGCGGTGGCCGCCACCCACCCGCTGCGGGCGGTCGTCGTCCACCTGGTACCGGGCCGGGCGCGGGCCGGGGGCAGGATCGAGGCGGAGGTCACGGCGGAGTCCCGGATGCTGCTGTCGGGGGCTCCCATCGAGCGCGAGCAGATCCTGCTCCACGTCCGCGGCGAGGCCCGCCGCCACCTGTTCAGCCTGGTCGAGCCGCTGCTGGTGCCCGACGTCCCCACCTACCTCTGGTGGACCGGATCGCCGCCGCTGGGCGACCGCGACTCGCCGCTGGGCCTGGCCGACGTGCTGATCGTGGACTCGGCCGCGTTCGCCCGTCCGTTCGACTCCTTCCAGGAGCTGGCGGCCCTGGCTGCGCGGGGCCCGGCCGGCCCCGGCGTGGGTGACCTCCAGTGGGCGCGGCTCCGAGCGTGGCGGGAGACGCTGGCCCAGGTCTTCGCGGCTGCGGAGCGGCGACCGCTGCTCGAACGGCTGAGCGCGGCCGGCGTCGACTACGTGGGCCAGGGCCGGGGCAACCGGGCGGGGGCCGCCCTCCTGGTGGGCTGGCTGGCCTCCGCACTCGGCTGGCGGCTCCAGGGGGCGCGCGGGGACTCGGCCGGGGCCGTGTCCGCCCGCCTCGAGACGGCGGCCGGCCGGGCCGTCGACGTCGAGCTCCGCGCCGTGGTCGGCGAGGGCCTGGCGGAGGGCGAGGTGGCGGCGGTGCGCGTGCAGGGAGAGGCCGGCGGCCAGAGCTTCTCGCTGGCGATCGCCCGTGGCGGGGAGAGTACCGCGTACGCCGACCTCGAGTTCCGGATGGGGGACACCCCCGCAATTCGCCAGAGGCTCCAGTTCGGCCGGCTGTCGGAGACCGAACTGGTGCTGCGGCTGATCCAGGAGGCCCGCCGGGACGAGGTCTTCCTGCCCGCGCTGGAGGCGGCCGCCGCCCTGCTGGGGGCGATCTAAGTGAGGTTGACAGTCGCGGACTCGCCGGCGGCGGTGGCCCGGGCGCTGGCGGATCAGGTGGCCGGAGAGATCCGCGGCGGTGCCCGCACGCTGGTCCTGGCGGGGGGGTCGACGCCGCGCGCCGTCTACGGCCTGCTGGCGGGCGCCGACCTCGAGTGGGGGAGGGTGACGGTCCTGTTCGGGGACGAGCGCTGCGTGGCACCTGATCACCCGGACAGCAACTACCTGATGGCGAGGACGGAACTGCTCGACCGGGTGCGGCCGGGCGGGGTGCTGCGGATGCCGGCCGAGCTCGGCCCGGAGCAGGGAGCGGCGCTCTACGATGGCCTGGTGGCAGCGCTGTCCCCGCTCGACCTGGTCCTTCTCGGAATGGGCCCGGACGGCCACACGGCGTCCCTCTTCCCGGGGGCTTCGGAACTCGGCGCCGGCGGCCACGCGGTCGGCGTGCGCAACGCCCCCAAGCCACCGCCGGACCGGGTCAGCCTCACCCTCGGCTGCCTGCGGGCGGCCGTCCGGGTCCTGATCGTCGCCACGGGGGCGGACAAGGCGGCCGCGGCCGCTGCCGCCCAGCGCGGGGCCGTCCCGGCGGGCATGATCCCCCACGCCGAGCTGCTGCTCGACCGGCCTGCGGCCGCCGGCCTTTGAGCACCACCGCGCGCATCGTCGGTTCGATCCTGGCGGCCGATTTCAGCTGCCTGGGCGACCAGGTCCGGGAGGCCGACCGGGCGGGGGTCGACCGCTTTCAGGTCGACGTCATGGACGGCCGCTTCGTGCCCAACCTCGCGATGGGACCGGAGATCGTGAGAGCGCTGCGCAGGGTCAGCGGGACCCCGATCGAGGTCCACCTGATGGTGGAGGAGCCGATCCGCTTCGTGGAGATGTTCGCGAGGGCCGGGGCCGACCACATCCTGGTCCAGGTCGAATCGACCAGCTCGCTCTACCGCACGCTGCTGGCGATCTCGGAATCGGGCGCCCAGGCCGGTCTGGTCCTGAATCCGGGCACGCCGGTCGAGGCGGTGCGCGAGGTCTGGTCTCTGACCTCGATGATCACTGTGATGACGGTCGAGCCGGGGTTCGGAGGCCAGCGGTTCATCAACGCCATGCTGGACAAGATCCGCCGGGTTCGGGACCTGGTCCGGGACACCGACATCGAGGTCGACGGTGGCGTCGACGCCGAGCACGCCCCACTGGCGGCGTCGGCCGGGGCCGGCCTGCTGGTGGCGGGGACCTCGCTGTTCGGACATCCTGACGGGATCAGCGCGGGCGTCGCAGAGCTGCGGAGCGCCCTTGGCTGAGCGGGACGCCTTCAAGCGGCAGGCCGCCGAGCGGGTGCTGCCCCTGGTCAGGACCGGGATGGTGCTCGGCCTCGGGACCGGGAGCACGGCACGCTATTTCATCGACGCCCTGGCCCCCCTGGTGGCCGGGGGCCTGCGGGTGACGGCCGTGCCCACCTCGCGCGCCAGCGCCGAGCTGGCCCTGGCCGCCGGCATCCCGCTGATCGCCGAGCTGGACCGGCCGGTCGACCTGGCCGTCGACGGCGCCGACGAGATCGATCCCCGCCGGGACCTCGTCAAGGGCCGCGGCGGCGCCCTCTTCCGGGAGAAGCTGGTCGCCTACTCGGCGGAGCGCTTCGTGGTGATCGGCGACTCGTCCAAGCTTGTGGACCGGCTGGGTGCGGGCGTGGTCCCGGTCGAGGTGCTGCCGTTCATGTGGCGGCAGACGGCGCGCCGCCTGGCGAGCGCATTGGGGGTGACCTGGGACCTGCGCGGCGGCCCCGAGACCCCATACAAGACCGACAACGGCAACGTCGTCGTGGATCTAACCTTCCCGGCCGGGATCGCGGCGCCCGGCCAGGTTGCGGCCGAGATCAAGGAGATCATGGGGGTGATCGAGCACGGGATCTTCATCGGCATGACCACGGCCTGCGTGGTGGCCGGGCCCTCCGGCCTCCAGGTGCTGGGCTCGCTTGAGTAGCGTCCACCGATGACGCAGGCCCGCTTCGGCGTCTTCGGGCTGGCGGTGATGGGCCAGAACCTGGCCCGCAATGTGGCCTCGCGGGGGATTCCGGTCGCGCTCTACAACCGGACCGCGGCCCGCACCGACCGGCTGATGAGCGAGCACGGTGCGGATGGGGAATTCCTGCCCGCGCACCGGGT
>JBBSHA010000136.1:0-6423 GCA_038253595.1 Candidatus Dormibacterales bacterium | reverse complement strand
TTTCCGCCGCTTCGTCGCCGCAGTGTTGCCCGCGGCCGCCCTCTGGGTGGTCGTGTTCAGCCTGGTCGGGGTTTTCGTGGGCGTTCCTGCGGAGCGCCTGCTCGGGCGGGCCGAGGGGGTCGGCCTCCGGATCGGAGCCGCCCTCGCCATCGTGGCCGCCGGCTACCTGCTGATCCGCCGGGTGCCGGACTCACGGCCGGCGGCGCCCGGGCTGAGGACGGGCAGGCCGCGGGCCCTGGCCGCGTTCGCCATCGACTGCGTGGCCGTCGTCCTGGTGGTCCTGATCCTGGACATCCTCACCGGCCTGGAGGTCGGCGACCTGGCCACCCCGATTGCCAGCGCCATCGTGCTGACCGCTCTGGCCGTCATCTACCTGCTGATCGCCAGGCGCTCGATCGGGCAATCCCTGGGCGAGGTGGTGATGCGGACCCGCTACGGCCTCCGGGGCAGCGACAGGCCGGCGGTCTGAGCCGCCGGTGCGGCCGGCGGTCTGAGCCGCCGGTGCGGCCGGCGGCGATGGTTCGTTCGCGTCGAGGCCTATCCCCAGCCGCCCGGCTCGGAGCGGAACCCCGGCAGGTGGCGCGGGTTGGTCTTCCAGGGTTCGCGGCGGGCGTGGTCCGGCCGGCGGCGCCCCGAGCCGTACGCCGACTTCAGGTAGTCGGTCCGCGCCGGCGGCCCCGTCACCTTCATGAGCTGGACCGAGGCGTTGTTGGCGGCGGTTCGGGCCCGCGCGATGGCGGCCAGGAACCCGTCACCGGCGGGACAGAAGCGGGCCGGCGCCTTCAGCAGCGGTCCGTTGGCCAGGCGGCACTCGGCGCAGGCGGCGAGGTGACCATCGAGCGCGCGGGTCTCGCGCCGGGCCGCCTCCACGGCGAGGCGGAGCTGGGTCTCCAGGCTGGGGGTCGGGTGGCCGGCCAAGCTGTGGCCAGGGTAGCGCGGGAGGGTCAGTTGCTGAGGGAGCTGGCCACGCGCTCGTTGGCCGGCTCGACGCCCGCCACCTCCAGGATCTGCTGCTGGTTCAGAGAATCGTCGCGGAGCAGCGCCCGGGCCAGGTTGTCGAGCTTGTCGCGGTTGGCCTGGAGCAGCCGGAAGGCCTCCGCCAGCGACTCCTCCGCGATCCGGCGGACCTCCGAATCGACGTCCCGGGCGGTGTCCTCGCTGTAGGGCCGCTGGACACCGAACCCGTTGCCCTCGTCGGTGTACCCGAGAGGACCGATCTTGGGGCTCATCCCCCAGCGCACGACCATCTCGTGGGCGATCCGCGTCACCTGCTGGAGGTCGTTCTCGGCCCCGGTGGTGACGACCCCGTAGACCAGCTGCTCGGCGGCCCGGCCCCCGAGCGCGCCGACGATGCGGGCCCGGAGGTAGTCCTCGCCGTAGTTGAAGCGGTCGTCCACCGGGCTCTGCACGGTCACCCCGAGCGCCATCCCGCGGGGGATGATGGTGACCTTGCGGACGGGGTCGGCGCCCGGCACCAGCAGCCCCAGCAGCGCGTGGCCGGACTCGTGGTAGGCGATCCGCTCCCGGTCCAGGGGGCTGAGCATGATGTTCCGCTCGGCGCCCAGCAGGACCTTCTCGATGGCCTCGGAGAAGTCGGCCCCTGTGACCGCATCCTCGCCCTTACGGGCCGCGAGCAGGGCCGCCTCGTTGACCAGGTTGCGAAGGTCCGCGCCCACCAGCCCCGGCGTCTGGCCCGCGATCTCGTCGAGGCTGACGCTGGGCGCGAGCGGGACCTTGACGGTGTGGATGCGCAGGATCGCGGCCCGGCCCCGGCGGTCGGGCGGCTGCACCGTCACCCGGCGGTCGAAGCGGCCCGGGCGCAGCAGCGCCTGGTCGAGAACGTCGGCCCGGTTGGTGGCGGCCAGGACGATCACGCCGTCGCTGGCGGTGAAGCCGTCCATCTCGGTGAGGATCTGGTTCAGCGTCTGCTCCTGCTCGTCGTTGCCACCCAGCCGGACCCCGGTGCTGCGGCTGCGGCCGATCGCGTCCAGCTCGTCGATGAAGATGATCGAGGGCGCCGCGGCGCGCGCCTTGGCGAACAGATCGCGGACGCGGGACGCCCCCACACCGACGATCGCCTCGACGAACTCGGAAGCGGACTGGCTGAAGAAGGGGACCTTGGCCTCCCCCGCCACCGCCCGGGCGAGCAGGGTCTTGCCGGTGCCGGGCGAGCCGATCAGGAGCACGCCCTTGGGCACCACCCCGCCCAGGCGCTCGTACTTCTGGGGCTCGCGTAGGAAGTCCACCACCTCCTGCAGCTCACCCTTGACCTCGTCGATCCCGGCCACGTCCGCGAATGTGGTGCCCGGCCGCTCGGCGTCGTAGACCTTGGCCCGGCTCTGCCCGAAAGCCCCCAGGATGCCCCCGGCTCCGGCTCCGGCCTGGGCCCGGCGCATGAAGTACAGGAAGGCGGCCACGATCAGGAGGCCGGGGCCGAAGCTGAACAGGAGCGTCTGCCAGAGCGGGGCGGGCGGGTTCTCAGGCTTGGCGTTGACCGTCACCCCGTGCTGCTCAAGCAGCGGCTCGAGGTCGCTGTTGTCCGCGAACGAGGGCCGCTGGGTGGTGAAGTGGGTGGCGCTGTCCTTGCTGGCCGGGGACTCCTTGACGGGGGTCTTCGTCACACCCGAGATGGCGTCGCCGGTGGTCGTGACGTTGACCACGTTGTCCGCCGTGACCTGGCTCTTGAACACGTTGTAGGGCAGCGTCACGGTCTTGGTCTGGGGGGGCGCGAACAGCACCTGGGCCACAAAGAAGTTGATCAGCAGCAGCACCCCGAGGCCAATCCAAAAGCGCGCGCTCCGCATCTGGTTGGGGGGCGGGGCGGGCTTGGCGGCGTCGGGGGACGGGCCGCCGGGGGGCGGCGTCTTGGCGGCCACCTAGTGGACTGTACCGGCCGAAGCTGGGGCAGGCCGCAGGCTCGAAGACCGGCGTTCCAGGCGGCCGGTGCCAGGGCGCGGGTGGCGAAAGGAGGAGCCTACCTCAAGGTGGGTGACGACGCGCGCCGGGACCCGCAACGCGGGCATCAGCGCCCGCAGGGCGCCCGGCCGTCTGGGACGTCGGATGCGCCAGATCTGGCCGGTACGGTCCACTAGTCGGCCTTCGCGGTCACATCCAGAGCGTAGCGTACCCCGGTCCTCGCCTCGGACTCGTCCCACAGGCGCCGGGCCAGCCCGTGGTCGTGGGCGGCCGGTACCGTGGCCACCAGGGCCGGCCGCCCGCGCAGGTTCCCCCGCCCGCCCGGACCGTAGTAGCGGCCGCCCGCGACCTCGGGGGCGGTGGCGGCGTAGAGCGACGGTTGGGCTCCAGCGGCATCCGACTGGGCGAAAAGCCGGTTGCCGAGCGCGTACCCCAGCCCCAGGAGGCGGCGGCCGGCCATCCGCGGCCCCCGGCTCTGCAGGTTGGTGGCGGCGTAGCCGGGGTGGGCGGCGACGCTGACCAGCGACGCGCCGGCGTCCCGGGCTCGGCGGTCGAGCTCGAGCATGAAGAGCTGGTTGGCCAGCTTGGCCAAGCCGTAGGCGGCGTGGGGGTTGTACCCGCGCTCGCCGTCCAGGTTGGCGAAGTCGATGCGCCCGGAGCGGGCGAGCAGGCTGCTGACGGTGACGACCCGCGCCCCGGGTCGGCGGAGGAGCAGCGCCAGCAGGCGCCTGGTCAGCGCGAAGTGACCGAGATGGCTGGTGCCGAACTGCATCTCGAAGCCGTCGGCGGTGAGCTGGTAGGGGACGGCCATGACACCGGCGTTGTTGACCAGGATATCCAGCCCCGCCTCGCCGGCCAACCCGGCCGCGAACTCCGCCACCGAGGCCAGGTCGGCGAGATCCAGCGGTCGCACCTCGGCCTCCGCCCGCGGTACCGCCGCTCTCAGCCGGCCCAGCGCCTCCTGGCCGCGGCCCGGGTCCCGGCAGGCGAGCACAGTTCGCGCTCCATGGGCGGCGAGCTGGAGTGCGGTCTGGTAGCCGAGGCCGCTGTTGGCGCCGGTGACAACCGCCAGGCGGTCCCGAAGGTCGGGTATCCGGGCGAGACTCCAGGCCGGGGGACTCATGGGAGGCTTCAATCTACCGAGCACGCCGGCGGCAGCTTGCAAACTCTTCAGGGTGAGCCCGGCCAATTCTCAGGATGGAGCCTGATCCTGGGCGCCATGTCGATCGCGGGGATGATCCCCGGCTGGGCGCCGGCCGGCAGCGCGCGGCGCGTGCTGGTGGTCAACGGCCGAGACGGCATCCCGGGCCGCTTCCAGCGCCTGCTTGGCCCCCAGGGGATCGGGGTTCGCGAGGCGGGAGCAGGAGAGGCCGCCTTCAGCGCCTGGTCGGAGGGGCGGCCCGACCTGGTCATCCTCAGCCTGCTCGAGGAAGCGGCCGGGACCGTGATGGCGATCCGGCGGGCCGCCGCGGGCCCGGGGCCGCTGCTGCTCGTGATCGGGGCCGAACCGGATGCCGGGACGCGGGTCCGGGTGCTGGAGGCGGGCGCCGACGAGTACCTGACCACCCCCTTTCACGCCGAGGAGCTGGTGGCCCGGGTCCGGGCCCTGCTCCGGCGCGCCCCCGCCCAGGCCGAGCCCGGCGAGCAGGTGCGGGCGGCCGCGCTCGTCGCCGACCTGCCCCGCCACGAAGCCCGGCATGGCGGCACCCGGCTCCGGCTCCGGCCCCGCGAGTTCGAGCTGCTGGTCTACCTGATGCGCCACCCCAACCAGACCCTGCCCCGCGAGCGCCTGCTGCGCTCGGTCTGGGGCCCCGAGCTGCCCAGCCGCAGTCGCACGCTGGACTCCCACGTGCGGGTCCTCCGCCGCCAGATGATCAGCGCCGACGTCCGAGGCGTCGAGGTGCAGACGGTCTTCGGTACCGGGTATCGCCTGGCCGTGACCCCGACCCCACTCTGAGCGCCCTCCCCCTTGCGGGCCCGGTCGCCGCGGCCGGGCTCAGCCTCCTCCCCGCCCCCACCCTCAGCAACCTCTCAGCCCGCTCTGGCCCGGCGCTCAACCGTCGCCGTCAGCGTGAGCCGCGTCCGACCCGAGACCAGAGATGGAGTGACCGCAATGCCCAGCCCGACCACCCGCCGCCTTCCGATCCCGATTCGCCGCACCGCCCTCCTGGCCGGAGCGGGCGCGGCCCTGCTGGTGGGGGCGGGCGCCTGCAGCCTGGTCCCGACCGTTCCCGGCCGGGCCGCGGTGCCGGTAACCGCCCAGCAGCCACGTCCGGCCGCGCAGGCGCCCGCGCCTGCCCTCAGCACCGGCTCCGGCCTGCTCGACGCGGTGGCGGTGGCCGGCCGGCTGGGGCCCGCGGTCGGCACCGTGCTGGTGACCACCGGGAGCGGGTCGGCCCAGGGCAGCGGCTTCGTCGTCGCCCACTCGGGGGGCGCCAGCCTCCTGGTCACCAACAACCACGTGGTGGCGGGCGCGCAGCGGATCCAGGTGCTGATGCCGGACGGCAGGCACTTCACAGCGACGCTGGTTGGCACCGATCCGGTGTCCGACGTGGCGGTGGTCAAGCTGAGCGACGGTGGCCTGCCCCTCGCCCAGTGGGGCGACTCCAATGGCCTCCAGGTCGGCCAGCAGGTGGTGGCGATCGGCAACCCCCTCGGCAATGAGGGCTCGGTCACCAGCGGCATCGTTTCCGCCCTCCACCGCACCGTCACGGCCGGTGACCGCCAGTCCTCGGAGACGCTGGCCGACGCCATCCAGACCGACGCCGCCATCAATCCCGGCAACTCCGGGGGCCCGCTCGCCGACGCGGCCGGCCAGGTGGTCGGCATGAACACCGCCGGCAGCACCTCCGGCACCGGGATCGGCTTCGCCATCCCCAGCCGGATCGTCCAGCGGGTGGCCGACGCCATCATGGCCGGGAAGGACCCCGGCCACCCCTACATCGGCGTCAGCGTGCTGTCGGAGGCCGACGCCCTCCTCGCCGGACGGGCGTTCGCCGGCTATGGGTACCAGGTCCAGAGCGTGGTCGGCGGCTGCCCGGCCGCGGCGGCCGGGATGCGGGTCGGGGACGTGATCGAGGCCGTGGACGGGACCCCGCTTCACAACGGCCTCAGCCTCTCCGGCGCGCTCCAGCAGCACAACCCCGGCGACCGGGTCACCGTGAACGTGCTCCGGGTCGGCGCCACCGTCGCCCTCTCACTCACCATCGCCAACCAGGGCGCCGCCGGAGCCGCCTGCACATAGCGCCCCGCTACGCTCCGCTTCATGGGGGAGGCAGGCCTCCCCCATGGGCCCCCACCGGGTTACTGCCAGGTCTGGTGCCTGAGGGATTGGCCAACCCAGACGGGGCGGGGGACCCGCCCCTTCCCGGCGTGCCGGGTTCCTTGTTGAATGGGGGAGGGGCACTAGACTCTTGGCGGCTATGAGCTCTGGGGTGGGGGGCGAGGCCCGGGTGCGGGTGCTGGTGGTGGACGATGAGGAGCTGATCGTCAACTTCCTAAGGACCG
>JBBSHA010000135.1:0-6428 GCA_038253595.1 Candidatus Dormibacterales bacterium | reverse complement strand
CCTCCCCACCCCACCAAATCCAAGGATTTCGCGGGGACCCCGGGGCCGCTACGCCCGGGCCGGCACCCTCGGGGCGGCTGCCACGATTTACCATGCGCACCTCAGGGGCAGGTCTCTAGCCCGTTCTCCCCCGGGCCCGGGCTGCGCTCGATCCGGCCGCCCGCGGGAGCCGAGGCCGTCGACGCCGCCATGTCACCGCCCGCTCCGCCCGCCCGCGCCCGGCTGCTCCTCACCCGTCCCCCCGACAGCCTGGCCTGGATGGGACCCGACCTTCTGCTCCGGCTGCTGCCCTTCTCGATCGCGGTGGCGGCGGCGGCCCGGCGGCGGCGGCCGGCCTGGCTGGGGCTGAGCTGGGGCCGGCCTCGCCAGCAGGTGGGCTTCGGCCTGGCCGGGGCGGCCGTGCTGTTCGCGGGCGCCGCCGCCGCCCAGGTCCTGCTCACGCGCCGCCGGGGCGCCGTCGTGGTGCCCGCGGGGGCGGCCGACGCTGCTCTGCAGGGCGCCTACTACGCGCTCAACGGGCCGATCGAGGAGGCGTTCTTCCGCGGCCTGCTTCAGGGCGGCGTGAGCGCGCTGGCCGGGCGGCCAGCGGGGGTGCTGGCCGGCACGGCGGCCTACATCCTCTACCACCGCCTCGGGCGCTGGAGCTGGGCGGACGTGTCCGCCACCGCCCTGGTCGGGGTCCCCCTGGCGGCCGCGTTCGCCGCGCTGCCGGGACCGCCCTCGCTGCTGGGGGTGGCGATCGCCCACATCGGTGCGACCTGCGGGTTCCTCGGCCCGGGACCCTGGCTGCTGCGCCGGTGGAGGCTGCTCTGAGGCTCCGGGTGCTGGTCCTGGCCGGTGCCGCCATGTTCTTCGTCAGTCTCGATAGCTCGGTGCTGATCCTGGGCCTGCCCGCGATCGCGGACGAGTTCCACGCCTCGCTTCCGGCCCTGGCCAACCTCGGTTCGGTGCTCGCGCTGGGGGCGATCCTCGGCCTGCCGCCGGCCATGCTGGCCGATCGCCTGGGCCGGCGCCGGGTGCTGGTGGTGAGCGTGGCCGCCTTCTCGCTGGCCAACCTGGCCAGCGCGCTCGCGCCCAGCCTGGCCGCGCTCGCCGGATTGCGGCTGCTGGCCGTCTGCTTTGAGACGGCCGCCGCCAGCGTGGCGGTCGCGCTGGTGGTGGAGGAGGTGGAGCGCCACCGGCGCGGCCAGGCGGTGGCGGTGATCACGGTCTTCGCGGGGGCCGGGGCCGGGCTGACCACCATCCTCTACCCGCTGGTCGCGCCTCACTGGCGGCTGCTCTACCTGGTCGGCGCGGCCGGCCTGGCGGCGGCGCTGGCGCTGCACCTGAAGCTGCCCGAGAGCCGCGCCTGGCAGGCCGCCCCCCGGGCGGCCAACCCGGCCGGCGTCCTGCTCGAGCGGCGCTGGCGGGGCAGGCTGCTCCTGGTGGCACTGGTGGGGGCGCTGGGAGCGCTGCTGTACGAGCCCGCCGGCCTGCTGCTGGCGCTCTTCGGCAGCCGCGACCTGGGCCTGGGACCGGTCGCCATCAGCGCCGTGGTGGTGGTGTCGGGCGTGGTCAGCGCCCCCGCCTTCCTGTTCGGTGGCCGGCTTTCGGACCACTTCGGCCGGCGCCGGTTGGGGGCGGCGCTGGTGGGCGTGACCGCCGCGTTCTGCGTGTCGACCTTCAGCGGTGGCCGGCCCGCCTACCTGGCCGGCAGCGTGCTCTGGAGCTTCTTCGCCAGTGCTGGCGTGCCCGTGCTGGGAGCCTGGTACGGCGAGCTGTTCCCGACCCGGGCCCGGGTCACCTCGGAGGCGGTCGGAGCCGTGGCGATGGCTCTGGGGGGGATCGCCGGCCTCCAACTGGTCGCCCTGGCCCAGGCCCGGCTGGCGCTGGGGGGCGGTCTGGAACTGGCAGGGGCCGGCGCCCTGCTCGGCGCCGGCCTTCTGCTCCTGCTCCCGGAGACGAGGGGCGTTCCCCTCCCCGAATAGTTACCTGAATGGGCTGGGCTAGACTTGGGTGCCGACCTCGGCCTTGTGGACAACCGCGATGTCGAGTTCGAGGGTCACGTCCTCGCTGACCACCACCCCGCCCGCCTCGAGGGCCTGGTTCCAGTTGAGGCCGAACTCCTTGCGGTTGAGCTTGCCGCTGAACGAGGTTCCGACCCGCTCCAGCCCGAAGGGGTCCGTGATCGGGGACTCGATCTCGCCCTGCAGCGTGATGGGCCGGGTGGTGCCCCGGATCGTCAGGTCACCGCTGACCCGGTAGCCGCTGCCGTCCTTCTCGACCGAAGTGCTCTTGAAGGTCAGGTCGGGGTGCTTCTCGGCCTCGAAGAAGTCGCCCGACCGGAGGTGGTTGTCCCGGTCGGGGGCGTTGGTGTTGATCGACGCGGCCTTGATGACGACCTCGGCGCGGGCCCGGGTGGGGTCGCCGTCGGGCACGACCACGTGGCCGCTGAACTCGCCGAACGCGCCCCTCACGGTGGACACCATCAGGTGCCTGACCTTGAAGCCGAGGCGGCTGTGGTTGGGATCGATGTCGAAGCGCTTCTCACTCAATGTTCCTGACTCCTCGTGGCTGGGAGGGGCCGCGCCGAGCGCGCCCTGATACTTGCTTACTCAAACAAGCGGCCGGCGGGGCTAATTCCTCGGCCGCCTCCGGGCCGCCTGCACCCCTGGCGGAGGCCCGGATCCTGGCCTATTGCACAACCAAGTACAGTTGATCTACCTTTAGCGCGCCCCAAAGGGCCCTGACGAGGCCACGCCCTCCCCCTCCTCCATCCCATCTTGATCCCAAGCTTCTTCCCGCCACAAGACGTGGCTGGCGCCCCAGCCGCATGAGCTCGCCCAACCCTGGCGACATCCTCCCGCTTTGGAATCCGGACATTCCAGGCGAGGAGATCCAGGCCGGCCGGCTGGGCATCCGCGTTCGCCCGGAGAGCCCGGCGGCCGCCAAGCTGGCCTTCATCCCCAACGGGGCCGAGTGGCTCCGGGAGGTGCTGGAGGAGCACAAGGCGATCGACGGCACCTATGCGGTCGCCAAGCCCGAGAAGCCGCTCGAGTTCACCGGCCAGATCGATTCCACCCTGATCACCGGCCGCCTCGGCCGCACCCCCCGGGGGCTTGCGCTCGAGATCACCGACATGCAGCAGCTGGAGACCGAGTTCGTGGCGGAGAAATCGCGGCTCAACATCAAGTACCAGGAGCTGGCCCTGGTCGAGGACTGGGACGGCGACCTCCAAGGCTTCACCGCGCTCCAGCTCCGGGAGCAGGCCAAGGCCCTGCCCATCCTCGACTCCACGCTGCGCTTCGTCGAGCACCTGCGCGACTTTCGCGAGAAGCTGGCGGAGGCCGCGATCCGGCGCTACGAGGCCACCGAGCAGTGGATCGAATGCCCCAAGTGCGAGACCATAACGCCGACCTCGAGCGGCATCCACTGCCCCGAGTGCGGGGAGGACATGCGGGGCGGAGAGTACGTGCGCGCCGCCCTCCAGCTGGAGGACGGGGACGCCCGCATCTACCGCGGCATCGACTCGCTGACGGTGCGCAGCGCGGGCTTTCCCGAGTACCGGGGGATGACCCTGGACCGGGTCCAGGGCCCGGTCCTGATGGTCAGCTTTCGCCGCTACGACCCGCTCCCGGACGAGGGCGTGGTGCTGCCCACGGCCAGCGTCGAGATGTTCGAGGCCCAGCGCAGCGTGATCCGCCAGCTCCAGATCGGCTCGCCCCGCTCCGGCGCCCTCGCCGCCGAGTTGGCCGACCCCGGCTGGCTGGGCTCGCCCCCCCGGGTTACCCTGGACGGCAAGCGCGCTCACCTCCTCCCCGACCCCAACGAAGAGCAGGCCGAGGCCGTGGCCCGGGTGATGGGCATGCGACCGGGCCAGCTCTACCTGATCCAGGGGCCGCCCGGGACCGGCAAGACGACCGCGATCGTGGAGTCAATCCGGCGCATCCTGGCCCGCAACCACGCCGCCTCGATCCTGCTCTCCAGCCACTCCAACGATGCCGTGGACACCGGCCAGGAACGCCTGCTCGGCTTCAGCCACGTCCGCCAGGCCCGGATCGCCGAGCCGGGCAAGGTGCCCCGCAGACTCCGCCACACCCTGGTCGAGGGTGACGACCTGGACCCCTACAACCTGGTCGCGGGCACCTGCAACCGGCTGGCCATCGACTCCCGACTCCGCTTCCGGGTCTTCGACTGGCTGATCCTGGACGAGGCCAACAAGGTCCGCTCCAACGAGGCCCTGGCCCTGATGCCGCTGGCCAAGCGTTGGGTGATGATCGGCGACCTGAAGCAGCTGCCCCCGGTAATGGAGGAGGCGGCGATGACCTTCAAGATCTCGGGCCACTACGACGAGTCGGTCCGCGACAGCAGCTTCTACGGCTACCTCTGGGACAAGGCTCCCCCCACCTCGCGGATCCTGCTGCCGCGTCAGTACCGGATGCGGGAGCCGATCGGGCGCGTCGTCTCCGACCTCTTCTACGAGGGCAAGCTGATCCACGAGTCCGAGAACCAGCGGATGCCGCTGCCCTGGCCCTTCGACCGCGAGCTGGTCTGGGTCGACACCGGCGCCCAGGACGAGTACCGCGATGCCCAGCGCTCGGTCGCCAACGAGTTCGAGGTGGCCCTCTGCAAGGACATCACCAGCATCATCCGCAAGCGGGTGCGCAAGTCGAAGCTGGCCGTGATCGCCATGTACAGCTCCCAGGTCCACAAGCTGGTGTCGTCGCTGAAGGGGATCGTCCCGGCCGACGACGTGGAGTCAGTGGACGCTTTTGAGGGGCGCGAGTCGGACGCGGTGATCCTCTCCGTGGTCCGCTCCAACGACCGGGCCGCCATCGGCTTTCTGAACGACCCCAACCGGGTCAACGTCGCCATCTCCCGGGCCAAGAAGCTGCTCGTGATCGTAGGTGACTCAAAGACCGTCATCGGGGGCGCCCCGGAGCTGTTTGGGCCCCTGTTCGAGCACGCCAAGCAGGAGGGCCTGGTGGCCGGGGTGGGCGCCGTCGTGACCGCCTGCCAGCGGGTCGGCGTCCGCTCCCAGGTCCAGCGTCTCTCCCGGCCCCACCGGGGCGAGCGCCGCAACAGGCGGCGGCGGCGGACCGGTTTGGGTGGGGAGGTACAGCCCGAGGCGACCCGGGAGGCGGGGGGGGTGCCGCTCGCCGAGCCGGGGCCGCAAGCCGGCGGCCGGCCGGAGAGCGGATCGGGCGCGCCGCGCACGCGGCGCCGCCGCTCGCGGCGTTCCGGCGCCCCGGACCCGGTGGTGGCCTCGCCTCCGGCCCCGCCTCCGGTCGCCGACCTGGCGCCGCCCCGGCTGGAGGTGATCGAGGCCGCGGTCAAGCCGAAGCGCCGCCGGTCGCCCCGCAAGCCGGCCGCCGAGTCGCAGCAGGAGTTCTCGGTCGAGATCTCCCAGGCGGGCGAGTAGCGTACCGGGCCGTCTGCTTCGATCTGCTGACCGCGCTGGTCGACTCCTGGTCGCTGTGGGCCGAGGTCGCCGGCGACGCGGAGTCCGGCACCCGCTGGCGGGAGGCGAGCCTGCGCCTCGTGACGGCGAGCGGCCGCTACCGGGCCTACGAGCCGATCGTGGCCGAGGCGGCGGCCGAGACCGGGCTGGCGGCGGACCGGGCCGCCGCCCTGCTCCAGAGCTGGTCCTCCCTGCGCCCCTACCCCGACAGCCTTCCCGCCCTCCGCGAATTGGAGCGAGCGGGGGTGGCGCTGGTGGTGGTGACCAACACCTCGCGGGCGCTGGCGGAATCGGCCGCCGCCTCCCTGCCGGTACGCTGGACGGCGGTCGTCAGCGCCGAGGCCAGCGGCTGGTACAAGCCGGCGCCGGAGGCCTACCGGGCCGGCGTCGAGGCCGGCGCCCGGCCGGCTGCCGAAGTGCTGTTCGTGGCCGGGTCGGCCCACGACGTGAGCGGCGCCTCCGCCGCCGGTCTGGACGTCTTCTGGGCCAACCGGCGCGGCCTGCCGCTGCCGCCCGGGACCCGGCCGCTCGCCGTAGCGAGGACGCTGGAGGACCTGCCCGGGCTTATCCTTTCGTGATCGAAGAGCCCTGCCCCTTCTGCGCCATCCTCTCCAGCGGGTCCGAGGTCAGCTACGTCTACCACGACGACGCGGTGGTCGCCTTCATGGACCACCAGCCGATCACGGCCGGCCACCTGCTGGTGGTCCCGCGCCAGCACCTGGAGCGCGTCGCCGATCTCGACGACGTGACGTGGATGCGGGTGTGGCACGCCGTCCGCCGCATCACCGGCGCGCTCGAACGCTCGGGCGCCGTCGGCGAGGGCATGAACGTGCTCGTGCTGGATGGCGAGGCCGGCTTCCAGGACGTGGCCCACTTCCACGTCCACCTGGTCCCGCGGACGGCCGGCGACGGCTTCAGCCTCACGTTCCCGCCCGGCTACGGCGCGCCCACCAACCGGCCCCAGCTGGACGCCTACGCCGCCCACCTG
>JBBSHA010000134.1:0-6450 GCA_038253595.1 Candidatus Dormibacterales bacterium | reverse complement strand
GCGGGAGTCGGAGCTGCCCGAGGCCCTGCGCCCAGCGCTCTGGGCCGAGGGCTCCGACTCCGCCTCGCTCGACAACGTTCTGGAGCTGCTGGTGAGGCGGGGGCTCGATCCCGCCGAGGCGCTGATGACGCTGGTCCCCGACGCCTGGGAGGGGCGCGGCGACATGGCGCCCGGGGTGCGCGACTTCTACCGCTTCCAGTCGACCCGCTTCGAGCCCTGGGACGGGCCGGCCGCCCTCGCCTTCTCCGACGGCGTGATCGCCGGCGCGGCGCTCGACCGCAACGGTCTCCGCCCCGTCCGCTACCAGGTCACCCGGGACGGCATGGTGGTGGCCGCCAGCGAGGCCGGGGTGGTTCCACTGCCGCCGTCCGAGGTGGTCGAGCGGGGCCGGCTCGGCCCCGGCCAGCTGCTGCTGGTGGACGTCCGCGAGGGAGTCACTTACCGCGACGCCGAGGCCAAGGCCCGCGTCGCAGCCCGCCACGACTACGGCCTGCTGGCGGACCGGGTGCTGGTCCCGGTCGAGCGCCGCCACGTCGAAGCCGCCGTGCCCGCCCACCTGGGCCGGCTCCAGCGCATGCACGGCTGGGGCGCCGAGGACGTGCGCATGGTGGTCCAGGTGATGGCCGAGAGCGGCCTCGAACCCACCTACTCGATGGGCGATGACACCCCCCTGGCCCCCTTCGGACGCACCCCGCGCCGCGTCTACGGCCACCTCCGCCAGCGCTTCGCCCAGGTCACCAACCCGCCGATCGACTCCCTGCGCGAGAAGTCGGTCATGTCGTTGCGGGTGATGCTGGGGGAACGCGGCGCGACACTCGGTCCCGAGAACCAGACCGGGGCCGGGCTGGGCAGGCGCCTCCACCCGGCCACCGCCGGCCACGACCGGCCCCTCCTGGAGCTGGAGTCGCCGGTGCTCGGCGCCGCCGAGTTGACCCGCGTTCTGGAGTCGGCGGCGGTGCTCGACGCCACCCTCGGACCCGGCGAGACGCTGCGCACGGCGCTGCTCCGGCTCGGCGCCGAGGCCGTCCAGGCGCCTGGCGGAATCGTGGTCCTGAGCGACCGCGGCGCCGGCCCGGAACGGCTGCCGGTGCCGATGGTGCTAGCGGTCGGGGTGGTCCACGAGAGGCTGGTGGCGAGCGGCCTGCGGCTGCAGAGGGACGTGGTCGCGGTGGCCGGCGACGCCGTCGACGTCCACGACGTGGCCTGCCTGGTGACCGCCGGCGCCACCGCCGTGCACCCCTATCTGGCCCTCGCCACCGCTCTGCTCCACGAGACCGATGACCCCGAGCTCCACTACCGCAAGGCGCTCGATCACGGCCTGCTCAAGGTGATGGCCAAGATGGGCATCTCCTGCGCCGCCTCCTACTGCGGAGCCCAGGTCCTGGAGGCGATCGGGCTGGGCGCCGAGGTCATGGCCCTCTGCCTGCCCGGCGTCCCCTCGCGGGTCGGCGGCGCCGGGCTGGCCGACCTCGAGGCCCGGCTTCGGGCCTGGCAGGTGGAGGCCTGGAGCGACCTCGGCCCGGAGCCCGCGGACGCGCCGGCGCTGCCCGAGCACGGCCGGGTCAAGTACAAGAAGGCCGGGGAGTTCCACTCCCACAACCCGCTCGCCGTCCGCGCCGCCCAGAAGGCCGCCCTCACCGGCGACCTCGACGACCACCGGCGCTGGATCGAGCTCTCGACCATGGGCCCGCCCCAGGACCTGCGCGATCTGATCGGCATCCGCCCCGGCCCCGCGCCTGCGCCCCTCGCCGACGTGGAACCGGCCACCTCCATCCGCCGCCGCTTCATCTCCCCCGCGATGTCGCTGGGCGCGCTCTCCCCCGAAGCGCACACCGCCCTGGCCGAGGCGATGAACGCGATCGGGGCCCGCTCCAACTCCGGCGAGGGCGGCGAGGAGCCCGACTTCTACGTCATGGAGGGGCCGCGCCGGGACAACCGGATCAAGCAGGTGGCGTCGGCCCGCTTCGGCGTCACCCCGGCCTACCTGCAGCGGGCTGACGAGCTGGAGATCAAGATCGCCCAGGGCTCCAAGCCCGGCGAGGGCGGCCAGCTGCCTGGGATCAAGGTCACCGGAATGATCGCCCGCCTCCGCCACGCCCAGGCCGGCCAGCAGCTGATCTCGCCACCGCCCCACCACGACATCTACTCGATCGAGGACCTGGCCCAGCTGATCCACGACCTGAAGGCGATCAACCCGCGGGCTCGGATCGGCGTCAAGCTGGTCTCCGAGGCCGGGGTGGGCACCATCGCGGCCGGGGTGGCCAAGGCCCGCGCCGACTACGTGCTGATCAGCGGCCACAACGGCGGCACCGGAGCCAGCCCGCTGTCGTCGATCAAGAACGCGGGCTCGCCCTGGGAGCTGGGCCTGGCGGAGACCCAGCAGGTGCTGGTCGAGCACAACCTGCGCGAGCGCGTCACCCTGCGCACCGACGGCGGCCTCCGGGGCGGCCGCGACATCGTGGTGGCGGCCATGCTGGGGGCCGAGGAGTTCGGCTTCGGAACCGGGTTGCTGGTGGCGCTGGGTTGCGACATGGCCCGCCAGTGCCACCTCAACACCTGCCCGACCGGAATCGCCACCCAGCGCGAGGACCTGCGGGCCAAGTTCACGGGCCGGCCCGAGCACGTGGTCAACCACCTCACCCTGATCGCCGAGGAGGCGCGCCAGTACCTGGCCCTGGCTGGGGTGCGCAGCCTCGACGAGGTGGTCGGCCGGGTCGAGATGCTGGAGGCCCTGCCCGCCAGCGACCTGGACCTGAGCTTCATCCTGCGAGCCCCAGCCGAACCGGCTGCGCCCCGGCGACGGCTGTGGGCCCGCAACGGTGAGCCTCCTCCCGCCTCGCCCCCGAGCGGCCCAATCGACGTTTCGCAGCGCGCGGTCGGCGCCGGACTCCACGGCGAGACCCGACACTACGCCGGGAGCGCCGGCCAGAGCTTCGGGGCCTGGTTGGACGAGGGCGTGGAGCTGACGCTGGAGGGCGAGGCCAACGACTACGTGGGCAAGGGCATGGGCGCCGGCGTGATCGTGGTCCGGCCGTTTGCCGGCGACGCCGCCGCCGACCCGGTGCTGGCGGGCAACACCTGTCTCTACGGAGCCACCGGCGGTCGCCTCTTTCTGGCCGGGCGCGCCGGCGAGCGATTCGGCGTCCGCAATTCCGGCGCCGTGGCCGTCCTGGAGGGTGCCGGCGACCACTTCTGCGAGTACATGACCGGGGGCGTGGTGGTGGCGCTGGGGCCAGTGGGCTGGAACGTGGGGGCGGGCATGACGGGCGGGGTCGCCTACCTCCGGGAGTGGCAGCAGCTGAACGCGGACAGCGTGCTGGCCGGCCCGGTCCCCGGGGCCGAGGCGGACGCTCTCCGGGCGCTGATCGACGAGCACCTGCGGCAGACCGGGAGCCGGCGCGCCGCGAGCCTCCTGGCCGACTGGGCGTTGGCTCTCCGGGGCTTTCGCCAGGTGATCCCGCTGGCCGTCGCCCAGCCGCCGGCGGTGCCCGCGCTCGAGCCGGTCCCGGCCCCGGATCAGCAGATCGCGCCGTTTCCTCTTTCAACAACCCGCTAAGGCTGGACAGGCCGCCCGTCCATACCTCAAGATTGCAGCCGATGCGTACGTCCCTGCGCTCCTCCGTGTCCGCCATGCTGCTGGCGGGCGTCACCGCGATCGCCTTCTTCGGCCTCAACGTGGTGCCCGAGCGGGGCTCGGATGCGCTCGGCCAGCGCCAGCTGAGCGCGGCCCGGGCCCAGGCCCGAACCGAGCTGGACCAGCTCCGGGAGCTGGGGGGTCCCAACTACGCCTACGCCGACCGCGTGGAGCAATTGGGTGCCACGGCGGACGCCGCCTCGGTCGCCCGCCTGCTGGCCGTCTGGCAGGAGGAGGAGCACCGGATGTCGGCCACCCGGGTGCTGCTGTCGGACGCCTCCGGCGGCCTCAACGAGGGCCGGCCCGCGGACGTGGTCGGCGGCCTGAACAGCCTCCGCGACCTGACCGCCCAGGCGGCCGGGGAGGGTCTGAACACCAATGACGCACTGGCCGCCCAGGCGGACGCCCAGATCTACCTGAGCCAGCCCTACCCGGTCCAGCTCGGGCTCCACGACGTGGTCGCCGGCGAGCTGCAGGGCGCCCGCGACCAGCTCCAGGGCCGCCTCAACCTGCGCCAGCGGGCTGACGACCTGCTCGCCAGGCTCCCGGACCTGCTCCGCCAGGCCGCCGGCGCCGGGGTGACCGTCGATTTCGGCCCGCGCGCCGCCCAGGCCCGCCGCGTGCTGGGGGCCGCCATCGCCGACGAGAGCGCCCTGCAGGCCGCGATCGACACCCTCCAGAAGCTGGAGGACGAGGTTGGCACCGCGGCCACGTCGGCGGCCGCGGCCAGGGCTGCCGCGGCCGCCGATGCGGCCAGCCAGCTGCCGGCCGGTCCCTGCACGCCGACCGGAGCAGGCAAGACCATCGTCATCCACCTGGCGACCCAGACGCTGGATGCCCAGGAGAACGGCTGCTCCTTCCTGCGTACGACGGTGACCACGGGGCGGGCCGCCCTCCCCACGGACCGCGGCGTCTTCTCGATCTTCTACAAGGCGCCGGCGTACAAGATGGTCTCGCCCTGGGGCCGCAACAGCCCCTTCTGGTACGCCGACACCTGGGTCTACAACGCCATGGAGTTCGTGGGCGACGGCACCTTCATCCACAGCGCCGGCTGGCAGCCGGTCGACACCTATGGGAGCGGATCGCAGTACGGCCCGTACGCCAGCCACGGCTGCATCCACGTTCCGGACGGCACCCTGGCCACGCTCTACGCCTGGGCCCCGATCGGTACCACGGTGGTGGTCGGAGACTAGCCCCTCCGGCGCTCCTCAGGCGGCGCGCTCGCTCAGACCGCGGAGCGTCCGCGTGTGGTCGGTGTAGTGGCGGTAGGTGCAGGCGGCGAACCAGGGCGGGGGCTCGGAGTCCCGGACGCGGGCCCGACGCGCCTCGTGAACCGCCTCCAGGCGGTCCACCACGACCTCCCAGTCAAGCGCCAGGTAGCGCTCTTGGGCGGCGCGGTCCCACTGCTCGACCTCGGTCCGGGTGAGCGAGCGCGAGTGGGGGTCGCCGAATCGCCGCAGAGCCTCTTCCTGCCAGGCCAGGACGTGCGCCAGCAGGTCGCGGGCCGTCCAGGTCAACCCCGGTATGGTCGTGTGCCGAAGCTGGGCCGGAACGGAGCGGGCAGCCCGCAGCAGGCGCCCGTGGTTGCTGTTCAGGCGCTGCTCGGCGAGGGTCATTGGTAACCGCCGACTGGGCTCATGGTGGTTAGAACAATGGTCTTCCGCCCGTAACCTGTCAAGACCGCCCAGGAGAGTTAGCGGGGCGCCAGGTGGGACAATGGCGGGTGCGATGAACATGCGCTCGGCGACGCGCTTCGACCTGATCGGGGGCCGGCTCTGCCTGGACTTCTGCAACACCACCCACAACCGCCGCGGCGCCCGCGAGGAGAGGCTGGGCGGCTACCAGGACCTGGTCGGCTGGGCCTCGCGGGCCGGCATCCTGAACGCCGAGGAGACCGCCCGCCAGTCCCGGCTGGCCGCCCGCAACCCGACCGAGGCGGTCGCGGTCTGGGAGCGCTCGATCCGGCTCCGCGAGGCCCTCCACCACCTGTTCGCCGCGATCGCCGACGGCCGCCGGGTGCGGCCTTCCTGGGTCAGCGTCCTCAACCTGGAGCTGGCGGCCGCGATGGCCCGCTCCCAGGTCCTGGCGACCGAGACCGGGGGCTTCACCTGGCTCTGGGCCCCGGGCGCGCGCGCCCTCGACGCCATGCTCTGGCCGGTGGCGCGCTCAGCCGCCGACCTGCTCACCGAGGGACGCCTCGACGCCGTCCGGCGCTGCGAGGGACGCGGCTGCGGCTGGCTCTTTCTCGACACCTCTCGGAACCGCACCCGGCGCTGGTGCGACATGAAGATCTGCGGCAACCGGGCCAAGGCCCGCCGCCACCACGAGCGGTCCAAGTCGGGGGCGGCGTAGCGGAAGGCGCGCAGGGGGCGGCTTAGGCGGGGCCGGGGGTGGCCTGGGCCCGGCGGCGCAGGCGGCCCTGGGATACCGCCACCCCGAGGATCACCACCAGCGCTCCGATCGGCTGGTTCCAGGCCAGCGGCTCGCGGAGCAGGACCACCCCGGCCAGCGTCGAGAAGACCGGGATCAGGTAGGTCACGGTCGTCGCGACCGTGGCTCCGGCGGCCCGGATGATCCCGTAGTTGAGGATGTAGGCGAGGCCGGTGCCGAGCGCGCCCAGCGCCACCAGGCTGAACGCTGCCGGCGCCGATATGCGGCCCGGGGCGGAGGTCAGGAAGGGGGTCACGCAGGCCAGTTCCACCGCGGCGCAGAGCAGCTACGCGGTCGAGAGCACGGCGCCCGATTCCGGGCGGCCGGCCAGGTGACGGCGGGTGTAGGGATAGCCGAGCGCGTAGCCGGCCGCGGCCCCCACGCAG
>JBBSHA010000133.1:0-6479 GCA_038253595.1 Candidatus Dormibacterales bacterium | reverse complement strand
GAGACCGAGGCGGGCGGCGGTGCCCGGCTTGAAGTTCTCCACGACCACGTCCGAGGCGAGGGCGAGGGCCCGAGCCGCCTCGCCGCCCGGCGCCGACTTGAGGTCCAGCGCCACGCTCCGCTTGTTGCGGTTGACGGAGAGGAAGTAGGACGACTCCCCGCCCAGAAAGGGCGGCCCCCAGTGCCGGGAGTGGTCGCCCTCGCCGGGCGGTTCGACCTTGATCACGTCCGCCCCGAGGTCTCCCAGCACCATGGTGCAGTAGGGGCCGGCCAGGGCGTGGGTGAGGTCCAGCACCCGGACGCCGTCCAGCGGGAGCGCAGGCGGGCTCACCCCGAGAACGTAGCATCACCTCATCAAGACCCGGACCCTCCTGGACGACTTCCAGGCGACCCTGCCCTGGCCGCTCGACCCATTTCAGCGGGAGGCGATCGAGAAGCTCGACTCGCACGCGGGAGTGCTGGTCAGCGCCCCCACCTCCAGCGGCAAGACGGTGGTCGCCGACTACTGCAACTTCCGCGCCCTGCGCGAGGGCTCGCGGGTCATCTACACCACGCCTCTGAAGGCGCTCAGCAACCAGAAGTTCCACGACTTCCAGCGCGAGCACGGGGCCGCCAACGTCGGCCTGGTGACGGGCGAGAACAACATCAACGACGGCGCCCCGATCGTGGTCATGACCACCGAGATCCTGCGCAACGTGATCTACGACGACCTGCCCCGGCTGGAGGCGGTGCGCCACGTGGTGCTGGACGAGGTCCACTACATCGACGACTTCCCCCGCGGCTCGGTGTGGGAGGAGGTGATCGTCCAGGCGCCCGAGCACATCAAGTTCGTCGGCCTCTCCGCCACCATCGGCAACCACCGCGAGCTGGCCCAGTGGATGTCCGAGAACCGGGGCCCGATCGCCACCGTACACCACGAGGAGCGGCCCACCGAGCTGAAGCTCTGGCTCTCGATGCAGAACCGCTTCCACCCCCTCTTCGGGGCGGACGGCCAGATCGACCAGCGGACGATGGGCCTGGCGGTCAAGGACGAGGAGGCCGGCTACCGGGTGGAGCGCTTCCGGCACCTGCCCGGCAACGACCTCCTGAAGGTGATCGGCGAGCTCGAGCAGCGGGAGATGCTGCCCGCGATCTACTTCATCTTCTCGCGCCGCGGCTGCCGGGAGGCGCTCCAGCGCTGCTCCTATCACGGCTTCGATCTGACCAGCGACGTGGAGAAGGACGCCATCCAGCGCCTGACCGACGAGCGGCTGAAGCTGATGGTCGACCCCGACGAGGGCGCGCTCTACCGCAAGCTGGTCGATGCCGGGATGATGCGGCGGGGGCTGGCGGTCCACCACGCCGGCCTCCTGCCCTACCACAAGGAGATGGTCGAGGAGCTGTTCCAGTCCGGGCTGCTCAAGGTCGTGTTCGCCACCGAGACGCTGGCCCTGGGCATCAACATGCCCGCCAAGGCGGTTGTGGTCTCCTCGTTCACCAAGTTCGACGGCGTCAACTTCGCCACCCTCACCACCGGCCAGATGACCCAGCTGATGGGCCGTGCCGGCCGCCGCGGCATCGACACCCGGGGCCACGGCGTGATCCTCAAGGAGGCGGACGTCCAGATCGGGACCATCTACGAGGTCGCCATGGGCGAGGGCCTGGTGGTGGAGTCGAAATTCCTGCCCACCTACAACATGGCGCTCAACCTGCTCCGCATCTACTCCCCCGAGCAGGCGGAGGCGCTCATGGCCCGCTCCTTCGGCCAGTTCCAGAAGCGGATGGCCGGCACCCTGACCGGGGAGCGGCTGGGCAACCTGCGGGCCCGGCTCGAGGACGTGAGCGTGACCTGGGACTGCGAGCGCTGCTCGCTGAAGGACATGGCCGAGTACTACCGGCTGGAGGAGCGCCTGCGCTCGATCCGGGTGGAGTCCCGCCACCTGCGCCGCGACACGGTGCCGGTGGCCCGCGGCCGCCGCGGCCAGGGGGGCTGGAAGGGCAAGCCGCACGGCGCCGCCGGGCGCGCCCTGCACAAGCTCGACGAGGAGCGGCGGGTGCTGCTGGAGAGGCAGCGCCGGCTGCGGGTGGTCAAGTGCCCGCGCTTCGGGGAGCACGTGGCGGCCTACGGCGAGTACCGGACGCTGGAGCGGGAGCTGAAGCGCGCCGAGCGGGAGGTCGAATCCCAGGCCGGCGAGTACGTGCGCAAGCTGCGCCGCCTGCGGGGGGTGCTGACCGAGACCGGCTTCCTGAAGGACGACCGGCCGACCGAGAAGGGCACCCTGGCCTCCCGCGTCTACGGCGAGAACAGTCTGGTCATCACCGAGGCGGCCTGGCGCGGCCACCTGGACGGCCTCCGGCCGGCCGAGCTGTGCGCGGTGATCGTGATGCTGACCGCCGAGGATCGGGGCCGCGACCGGGGACCCCGCCAGCCCCGCCGCTACCCGACCCCGGGCGTGGGCCAGGCCGGCAAGCTGGTGCGCCAGCTGTTCTTCAAGTTGGCCGAGACCGAGGAGCGCCTGGACGAGCGCAACCTGCGCCCGCCCTCGTTCGACTACGTCGACTTCGCCTACCGCTGGGCCTCGGGCGAGGCGATGGACAGCCTGCCCCTGCCGCCGGGGGTCGACATCGGCGACGCGATCAAGGCCATGAAGGGTCTCTACTCTCTGCTCCGTCAGCTCGAGTTCGCACTGCGGGCGGCAGACACCCCACTCCATGACCCGGTCCGGGCCGCTGTCCAGGCCATGGAGCGGGACGTGATCCGGCGCACCTGAGGCCCGGGCCCGGGATGGCGCGCGCCGGCCGGGTGGCGGCCGCGTTGAGAAGCGGTCGCCTCAGGTCGCGAACGTGCCCCCGCCGTCGATCACCAGGACCTGGCCGTTGATGTAGCTGGCGGCGTCGCTGACCAGGAACACCGCCGCCCCGGCGATCTCCTCGGGTTCCCCGATCCGGCCCATCGGGTTGGTCTCGGTCACCCGCCTCAGGATCGCCTCGTTCTTCCAGAGCGCCTCGGCGAAGCGGGTCCGGAACAGGCCGGGGGCGATGCAGTTGACGCGCACGCCGCCGCCCAGCTCGCTGGCCAGCTGGCGGGTCAGCATCACCACCGCGGCCTTGCTCACGTCGTACACGCCGAGGCCGGGCGAGGGCCGCAGGCCACCGGTGCTGGCGATGTTGAGGATGGCCCCTCCGTGGCTCTCCATCCCCGCCCGCCAGCAGAGCTGGCTGAGCGTGAAGTAGCCCTTGAGGTTGACCTCGATGGTCTTGTCCCAGGCCGCCGGCTCGGCGTCGATGATGGTGCCGAAGTAGGGGTTGGTGCCGGCGTTGTTGACCAGGATGTCGACCCGGCCCAGGCGCTCCACTGTCCCCTCGACCAGCCGCTTCAGGTCGTCCGGGCGGCCCGCATGGGCGGCGATCGCGACCGCCTGCCCGGGGTGGCGGGCGTTGATGCGCTCAGCCTCCTGATCCAGGTCCTCCTGGCGGCGGCTGGAGAGCACGACCCGGGCTCCGTGCTCGGCCAGCCCCTCGGCGATTGCCAGCCCCAACCCGCGGCTGGCGCCGGTGACGATGGCGACCCGGTCCGTGAGTTGGAAGTTGGGCACGCCCGATAGGATAGTCCCGGATGGAAACCGTCTCCAGCCGGACCGCCGAGGACATTCTCGAGCGCATCTTCCAGCCCGTCACCAACCCCACCGCCATGGACCAGGCCGAGGAGGCCCTGCGCCACCCCCGTCGGCTGGTTTACGCGGCCATGTCGAACCGCAACTACTACTGGCGGGGCCACCTCCAGAAATTCATTCTCGATTCGGGGATGGTGCCCATCAGCCCCTTCATGCTGTTCGACTACTACCTGCTCCACACCGTGCCCAAGACGGTGGTCCGGGAGGCGATGAACAACCTCCTGGCCCGCTCCGACGAGGTCTGGGTGTTCGGCCGCCTCTCGCTGGGCGTGAAGGTCCAGATCGGGGTCGCCAAGCGGATGAACAAGCCCGTCCGCTACTTCGACATCTCCGAGCTGCCGGTCGCAGTCATTCCGATCTCCGAGGAGACCGCCGAGGAGGAGCGGCGGGACTAGCGCTCCGCTGCGCTCCGCCTGCGTGGGGGAGGCTGGCCTCCCCCACGGGCCCCACTGGTTACTGCCCGGGTCTTGTTGTCTGAAGGATGTAACCACCCAGACGGGGCGGGGAACCCGCCCTTCCCGCCGTGTTGGGTTCTTTTTTATTGGGGCCTTCGGCGTTTCTACCTGGCCTTGTGTCTAGGGACTTGGGATCCTATTGAGTGTGGACTTGGGTGATTCGGTGATGCCACCTGTCGGGGTGGTTCAGTTCTTCGGGGCGGGGTAGGGTGGTGGGGCTGGCCCAGGCTTGGTTCAGGGCCTCCATGCCGTAGAGGTCATGCACGTCCTGGCAGAAGGCCTCGCCCTGACGGTACTGGCGGAGCTTGAGGTCCAGGCCGGTGAGCTTCCAGAAGATCACCTCGGTGGGGCTCCGGCGCCCGCTGCGGTGGCGGTAGGCGGCCTCCAGGGCCTCGTGGCCGGGCAGCAGGCGGCGGCCGACGATCGAGGTGAGCAGGTTGCTGTAGCCCTCGATCAGAGACATCGTCGCCTGCAGGCTGCGCAGCGTGCGCCAGGGCCGGCCCGAGCCCAGGGCCTGGACGAGGCGGCCGGCACCCCTTCCCCGCTCCCCCGCCAGTTCGGCCAGCAGCCCACTGAGTGTCGAGTCCAGGTGCTCCCGCAGCCACGGGTGGGCTGCGAACTGCCAGGCGTGGGTCATCTCGTGGAGTATCAGCCAGCGCCGCAGGTCGTCCCCGTCGACCTCGGCCTCGGCCTCCCAGGCGGCGACGTTGGGTTCGACCAGGTAGAGTGCCGGCTCCGGTTCCGGCTCCGGGGCCAGCAGCCGGGGGTCGTACTGCCCGAGCACCCGGGCGCTGAGAAAGGCCATCAGCAGCGCCGCGTAACGGTTGGCGCCGGCCCTCCCGAAGCGGGCGGCCAGGCTGTCGGACAGCAGCGCTCGCGCTCCCAGCGGCTCGATCGCGCGGCGCACGAGGCCGGCGTTGAGGTCGAGCCAGCCGTGGCGGTCGACGGCCTCGAGAGGGGGCAGGCGGACCCCGGCCGGAAGCCCGCCCACGGCTGCCAGCAGCGGCTCCCGGACCCCGGCGGCGAGGCCCTGATAACGCTCGGCGGCGGCGGCGAGGCGCCGGGCCGGGGTGGGCGGACCGGGAATCCGGCCGTGCGCCCGGTCCAGCACCTGCTCCAGGTCGAGCAGCCGGGAGGGTTCGCCGCCGCGGGGCCGGAACAGCTCGGCCACCACCCCCGCGGCCAGCCCGGAGGCCACCCCGAGCGCGACCCCCCGCGCCAGCCGCCGCTTCATCGAGGGGTCAGGCTACGCCGCCGCTCAGTAGTCGAGGGGGCTCGAGTGGACGCGCTTGAACACGACCTTGCACTTCTCGCAGCGGAACACCACCTGCATGGCCAGCCGGCCGATGGCGCTGGCGTCCTTGCCGCACACGGGGCAGGCCGCCAGCTGGCTCAGGAACGCGTCCGGCAGCGGCAGCACCTTGATCTCCAGCTTGCGCCGCTTCTTGGACACTTAGCCGGCCCTCGGCAGGACCTGTTCGAAGGACCCGTCGAGATCCCGCAGCAGGTAGTGGAGCTCGATCAGCTCGTCGTCGGTGATGGGCCCGTCCGACACGTGCTCGGGGGCGGCCCCCGTCTGCGGCCGCTCCCATTCGCCCTCGAGGCTGAACGACCAGAAGAGGTGGCAGCGCACGCACTGGGCGCGAACTGCGCCGCCGCCCCCGCCGGGGCTGTCGATGACGACCAGCAGGGTGTCGCCGTGCGTGCCACCACAGAGCGGGCAGCTCAGTCGGGCGAGAAGTTCACGCATTCTGGCGGCGTCCACGGCAAGCACAACCTCCGGTTAGGGATAGTGTTAGTCCTACTATAACATTATCCATGGCGGCTGGGTTGGTCGAGCCCCAGCCGCCCTTCCACCCGGGCCACGCGACCGGGCGGGCCCGGTCCTCAGACCTCGAGCAGGCTGACGTCCAGATCCTTCAGGCCCTCCGGCGCCTGGAGGCCGTTCAACTGCAGGGTCTTCATGAGGGCCAGGATGTAGCGGACACCGGCCAGGTTAACGCCGTGCTTGCGGGTCAGGGTCTGGATCGCCTGCAGCTTCATCAGGTCGCGCTGCGAGTACCGGCGCCGGTTGGTCACCGTCCGCTTGGGCTTGATCATGCTCAGGTGCTCGTACATCATCAGCGTGCGCGGGTGGGTCTCCAGGATCTCCGAGGCCACGCTCAGCGTATAGATCGGCTTGTCCAGGTGAATGTGGTTGGGATCGATGCCGGGGGACGCCGCTCCCGCGCCGACCCCTTCCCGCTGCTTCGCCTTCATTCGACTACCTTCTCTTCTCCGTTTTCCGCAGACACCGGCGTCACCATGGGTGACAGTCACCTGGACAGCTTTTCCGGTGGATCGTCGCACCCTCCGGATTGGCGCTCAAGCTT
>JBBSHA010000132.1:0-6481 GCA_038253595.1 Candidatus Dormibacterales bacterium | reverse complement strand
GGCGCCCACGAAGAAGAGGTTGAAGCGGGGGGGCGCCAGCGGGGGCCGCCGCAGCGACTGCCGGCGGCTGCCCAGCGGGAGGCCGCGGGGGATGAAGAGGCCGTCCAGCGTGACGTTGACGAAGCGGCGCAGAGCCTTCTTGAAAAAGCCGGGGTTGTCGACGCCGTCCATCTGGGTCAGGAGCATGTTGAGGCCCATCTGGCCGCCCCCACCCATCATGCCGCCCATGCCGCCCCCGCCCATGCCCGAGCGGCGCTGACCGAGGGCGTCGAACTCGTCGATGAAGATGGTGCAGCCGCCCCAGCGCTTGGCCTTCTTCTTGGCCGCCCGGACCATCATGAACACCGCCACCATGTCCATGCCCATGAACATGCCGGAGAAGGAGGAGCCGGAGGTGATGATGATCGGCATGTGGAGCGTGGACGCGATGCCCTTGGCCAGCATCGTCTTGCCGGTGCCCGGCGGGCCCACCATCAGCACCCCCCGCTCGCGCTTGCCGCCCGCCTTGACGTATTTCCGCCCGCTCTCGATCAGGCGCAGGATGCGCACCATCTCGGAGACCGCCGACTTCTGGCCCCGGACGTCCTCGATCTTCACCGAGTAGTTGGCGTCGCCCGGCTCCAGCGTCTCCCGGCCCATCCGGGAGAAGGCCAGGAAGGGACCGAAGAAGAGCAGGAAGTTGGCCAGGAAGAGGGCCCCCAGCTGGACCACCAGAAGCAGGCCCTGGCCGATCAGCCCGGGCAGCGCGATCAGGGCGTCCGCCGGGCCCAGCCCGAGCACCATCCCGGCGCCGGCGAAGTAGATCCCGAGCAGGATCCCGAGCCCGGTCAGGCGCCGCCAGAAGATGAAGCGGTTGGTCTCCAGGGTCCGCTTGTTCTGGTCGTCGTCGTCTGCGATCCGCTCGCGCAGGACCAGGGAGCGGCGCACCCAGCTGAGCAGGCCGCGCAGGAACAGGAGGCTGAAGAGAGCGGCCAGGAAAGAGCCCACAAAGCCCCAGCCGGCGACGGCCATGCCGTACGCAAAAGTAGACACGGCGAGGAGCAGGGCGAAGATCCAGAAGATGATCATGAGGGTGCCTGCACTATACGCCCGGGATCGCGAGCCTCAGGTCAAGGAGTTGTAATCGTCGCCGGGATGGCGTCGGGCTGCGCGGGCCGGGTCGCCAGGAAGAGCACCGCGATCATGCCCGCGAACGCCACCAGGTCGCCCGGGCTGTAGGCCTGGGGGAAGATCCGACCGGCCGGGCCCGGCAGCCGGATGTCGTCGCCCAACCAGTTGAGGTGGGTGTGGGCGGAGGCGATGATGTACTGGCCCAGGACCCCCTTCTCGAGCAGTTCCGGCGGTCCCTGGTGGGCGAGCCAGGCGGGCACCGGCATGTGGCCGCCGTTGGCCACGATGACCACCAGGTTCATCGCCATCCCGATCGTCACCACCCACACCAGACGCAGCCGCCGCACGTGCCAGAGCGTCCAGGCGATGAGGGCCAGCTGGGAGACCACGAACAGGGCCGGGGTCAGGGGCGAGTGGGCGAGCGGGCCCAGGATCCCCAGCTCCTTGACCAGCAGCGCCGCCAGCACCAGCAGCGGCCAGCGGAACCGGATCTCGGTCAGCCTCGTCAAGCGTCCGCCGCTGACCAGGCTCGCCGCCAGCCCGATCAGCCCCCCGGTGATCAGGAACACCCGGGAACCGTAGCGGGGCTCAGGCCGGGGGCCCGGCCTCCGCGGCCAGCCGGGCGGCGCTGCCGGTCAGGATCCGGACGCCGGTGGCCAGGGCGGCCTCGTCGATGCGGAATCCGGGCGAGTGGTGCGCGGGCGGCGAGGCGGCGGCATCGGGCGGGCAAGCGCCGAGCATGAAATAGCAGCCCGGGATCCGGGTCAGGAACTCGGACATGTCGTCGCTCACCGTGAGCGGGTTGCCCAGCAGGGCCGCCCGCTCCCCGATGAGCTCGCGGCCGGTCGCGAGCACGGTGCCCGTCACATTGGGGTCGTTGAAGCAGGGGATGGTGCCGTGGACCAGCTTCAGCTCCGAGCGGACCTGAAACTCGGTGTCGGCCTCGAGGAGCAGGTCGTGCAGGCGCTGGAGCGCCTCCTGGCGCAGCTCCGGGGTGAAGGTGCGAACGCTGCCCTTGATCTGCACGGAGCGGGGGACGATGTTCCAGGCGCCGTCGGTGCGCACGTCGCCGACGGCGCAGTGGCAGCCGGTGCCGTCGTGCTCCAGGCCCTCCACAACGCCGTACAGTCTCTCCAGCAGGAAGGCCTGGGCCGAGATCACATTGCCCGCCCGCCGCATCATGCCGCCGTGGCCGCCCGGGCCCTGCATGTCGATCTCGAAAGCGTCGGACCCGGCCCAGAGCAGCCCGGGCCGGGTGCTGACAGTGCCGCTCGGCAGCCAGGAGGCCATGTGCAGGCCCAGCGTCACCTCCGGGTGATGGCGGTCGAGCAGGCCGCGGGCGATCATCTCCCGGGCCCCGCTCACGATCTCCTCGGCGGGCTGGAAGCAGAAGAGGTAGGATCCGGCCAGGTCCTCGGCCCGCTCGGCGAGGGTGCGCGCCGCCCCCAGCAGGATCGCGGTGTGGGCGTCGTGGCCGCAGGCGTGCATGCGCCCCTCGCGGCCGGATGCGAAGTCGACCCCCGACTCCTCGCGGATGGGGAGGGCGTCGATGTCGGCCCGGAGCATGACCATTCGGCCCGGCCGGCCGGTCTCCAGCAGGGCCACGGCGCCGGTCTGGGTCGGACACTCGCGGACGTCCAGGCCGAGGCCTCGGAGCCGGTCCTCGATGAAGCGGGAGGTCTGGTGCTCGTCGAAGCTGACCTCTGGGTTGCGGTGGAGGTGGCGGCGGTTGTCGATGACCTCGTCGATCGCGTCCTGGGACGGCTCGGGAAGTGCCATGGTTCAGCCTGCCGGCGGGCTAGACGATCGGCCCCAGGGAATAGCCGCGCGCCGTCGAGTGCAGGAACTTGGCCCCCAGCTCTGGTTCCAGCTCGTCGAGCTTGCGGCGCAGCGTGAGCAGTGCCGAATGCACCGTCGAGCGGGCGGCGTTGGGCCGGAACAGCCCGGCGTCGATCAGGTCGCCGGCGGTGGCCGCCTTGGAGCCCTGGGCCAGGTGCACGACCAGCGCGGTCTGCTGGGAGGTGAGCCGGATCTCGCTCGAGCCCAGGGCCATTGTGCGATGGGTGGGGTCGAAGTCGAGGCGGCCGAAGCGGTAGGACCCGGCCCGGCCGGTCGCGCCCTCCACGAGCCGCGCAGCCAGGTCGGAGTAGATGTGGGCCATCGGCACGTTGCCCTTGACGAAGTAGCTGCTGGCGCCCAGCTCGTAGGCGCGCCGGATCGCGGCCGAGCTGACCTGGGCCGCCGAGAGCACGATCACCGGCAGCCCGGGGTGGTTCTGGCGGATCCAGCGCAGCAGGTCGAAGCCCGACTCCTCGCCCTCGTCGAGCACCAGGTCGAGAAGAACGCCCGCCACGCGCTCGCGCGTGAGGACGGCCTGCGCGTCCTCGGCGGAGCCGGCGACCTTGGCCTGGTAGCCGAGATCGTTGAGGTCAAGCCGGAGCTGGACCTGCATCGGGACCTCGTCCTCGACCACCAGGACCGACGACCCCAGCACCTCCGGCGGCCGGTAGACCTCCAGGCCGGGCGGCAGCGGCGGCATGGTGATGTCATGGACGCGGGAGCGGATCACGGGGTGCTCAGTCCTCGCCGCCACTCGTCAGCACCCTGCCAGCATGGGGGCACCGGGCTCGGTTTTCAAGCGGCGGCGCCCGATTCCCAGCCGCGGCGCGCGGCCTTTTCGGTGAATGTGGGCGCCTGGCTTGGATTTTCCAAACATCTTCACGGGTTTTTACTGAAACTTAACCTGAGCGTCCCGAGTCCATCCCATAATTCGCTTCCAAGCCCAAACCGTGGGCGACAGTGAGCGAGTTCACCCTAGATCACCGAGGCCGGTTCGGAGGGAACTCACGACCTTACATGATTGCCGTAGGAATTTCAGACTTGAGGGAGCTACAGTAGAGACTATGACCTGGAAGAGCAAGGTGTTCACCCTGACCGCTGCCGTGGCCACGCTCATCGCATTCGCGATGGTCGCCGGCTCCGACTGGTACTTCTAGTCCGACCGCATCCAAGCCGGCCGTAAGGTCGCAAGCCGCCGGCCGGATCAGTCCGGCCGGCGGCTTCTTGTTCTCCGGATCGCGGGCGGGAGCAGGGCGTAGAGGTCGGCTCGGTCCACCGCCTTGCTCATGTACCCGATCACGTCGGGGTCCTCAGTCCCCGACGGAAAGACCGGGTAGGCGGTGTAGAAGATGACCGGAATCGGCATCCCCTGCGCCCGCAGCTCGGACAGCAGTGCCCAGCCGTCCATCGGCTCCGGGAGCATGAGGTCAATGATGGCCACCGCCGGGATGTCGTCCCGGGCCCGGTCAAGCGCCTCGCTGGCGTCCTGCGCGACCGACACCTTGTACCCCAGCATGCGCAGGTCCGTCTCCAGGATCACCCGCCACGCGCGCTCGTCGTCCACCACCAACACGGTCGCCCCCTTGAGTTCCTCGGGAGGCGGTTCGATGGGCTTGGGAGGTGTGAAGGGCACGACTTTCGCGCAGTATACGGGTGCCAATGGCTAGCCCGAGAGCCGTAGCGACCCCCACGAGCGGCCCGCAAAACAATCTGGTCAGCGCCCTCGCCAGCTGCGCAACCGAGGCCGACATCGCCCAGGTTCTGTACGCCGAACTCCATCCCCGCTTCGGCTACGAGGTGATCGTGCTCCAGGTCCTGGAGCGCGAGGGCTGGTTTCACGCGGTGCCCATCGACCACGGCGTCCTCCAGGACGTGGTCCGGCGGCCGGTCAGCACCTCGATGTTCGCGCCCAGCTTCGAGGCCGCCAAGCCGGCGGTCATCTACACGGAGGGATCCCCGACCAGCATCGAGCGGGGCCGCGGGCCGGGAGTTGCCAAGCGCCCCTACCTGGTGATCTGGGTTCCCATCCACCACCGGGGCCAGCCGATCGCCGCCATCGTCTACCAGAGCACCGAGCGGCGCCCGGTCGGCGAGGACGAGCTGAGCTTCCTGGAGTACATCCACTCGCACCTCGGGGTGGTCGTCAGCAACGCCTACCTGAACGAGATCACCCGCAACCAGGCGGTCAGCCTGAGCGCGCTCAACGCCATCGCCCGGGCGCTCTCGGCGACACTGGACGAGGCGGGCGTGGTCGCCGCACTGCATTCGACGCTGGCGCCGCTGCTGCCCGTGGACCGGCTGGAGCTGGTGTTCCCGGAGTCGGAGGACGCCGGCAAGGTCCGGCTGCTCCGCTTCAGCGCCGAGTCGGGGATATCGCGGCGCTCCCTGTCCAGGGGCTCCAAGCGGATCGCCGCCGCCCGCCACGTCCTCGACTCCGGGAAGGCCCGGCTCAGCGATCCCGAAGGGTATGATGCCGGCCTCGAATCGGGGGCCTGGGTGCCTGTCCTGGAGGGAGGCCAGATCCGGGCCGTGCTCTCGATCCACAGCGCCCAGCCCGAGGCCTACGAGCAGAGCACGCTGGTGTTCCTGGAACAGGTCGCGGACGAGGTCTCGCTGGCTCTCCGCAACGCCTGGTCCTACGCCGCCATCGAGGCCCAGCGGCGGCGCCTGGAGGTGGTCAACGCGGTCGGCCGCCGACTCGCGTCCAGCCTCGACCGCTGGTCGATCATGCGCACGCTGCGCGAGGAGCTGGCCCGCCACCTGGAGTTCGACCTCTTCTCGCTGGCCGCGGTGACCGAGACCCCGGAGGGTCCGCTTGCCGAGGGCTACGTCTACGACTCGGGCGAGGAGCAGCCGCTGGCGCCGCTCCAGCTGGCCGCCGCCGGGCCGTCGCGGGAGGCGTACGAGACCGGCCTGCCCGTGCTGATCAGGCGCTCGCCCTGGGCGCGCTCCTTCGAGACCGACCGGCCCGCGACCGAGGATCGCTTCAGCGCCGGGGGCGCCATCATCGCCGTGACGCGCCCCGGCCACTCGCGGCGCGTAGCCGCCCGCTCGATCGTGTGGGTGCCCGTGCGCCACGGCGACCGCATCACGGCCCTGCTCTCGCTCCAGTCCTACCGCGCCAACGTCTTCTCCGACTGGCACGTGGACCTGCTCCAGGACGTCGCCGCCCACGTCAGCCTGGCCCTGGCCAACGCCGATCACTTTCACGTCGCCCAGACGGAGCGGCGGCGCCTGGAGGCCCTCCACGTACTCGAGATGGGCATCGCCGGGGCCTCCGACGAGGCCCAGATCGCGGAGGCCGTGTTCGGCGCCGCTCGCGGCTTCATCGAGGCCTCCCACCTGGTGCTGGCCTACCTCGATGCCCAGGGCCGCCTCACCGGCTTCGACTCCGACGAGGGCGAGCCGGCCGCCACCCTCCAGCCCAAGCCGGTGGACAGCACCACCTTCTTCAAGAGGCTGGTGGACGCCGGGGTCACGATCGTCGAGCGGGTGGCCCCCGAGCTGCGCCAGGCCAAGCCCGGCCTCGGCT
>JBBSHA010000131.1:0-6530 GCA_038253595.1 Candidatus Dormibacterales bacterium | reverse complement strand
GGTGGCCGAGGCCGACGCCGCCACCTGGCCGCAGCTCCGGGTCATCCGGCTGGGCGCCAATGCCGGCAAGGGGGCCGCGGTGCGGCGCGGAATGCTGGTCGCCACCGGATCTCACCGCGCCTTCAGCGATGCCGATCTCAGCACGCCCATCGAGGAGTTGGCCAGGCTGCGCTCCCGGCTGGGGGGCAATTGCCACGTGGCAATTGGCTCCCGGGCACTCGCCGAGTCGCGGATCGAGGTCCACCAGCCAGGCCATCGAGAGCTCATGGGTCGAACCTACAACCGCCTGCTCCAGCTGGTGGCGCTGCCCGGCATCAGTGACAGTCAGTGCGGCTTCAAGGTCTTCACCGAGATGGCGGCGATCGCCTGCTTCGCGCACCTCGAGGCGACGCGTTTCGGTTTCGACGCCGAGGTGCTTCTCATCGCGCGCAAGCGCGGCTGGGAGATCGCGGAGGTACCGGTGCGATGGCATCACGTCGAGGCCTCCAGGGTGCGCTCGATTCGAGACTCCTCGCACATGCTCGTCGACCTCGCGCGGCTCCGTCTCAGGCGTAGGTAGGGGCCGCGAGTCGGGGGGTCGGGAGCCGGGGCCGGCCTGGGCTCGGGCTCGGGCTCGGGTCGGGGCCGGACTCGGGTCAGACCGGCACGGCGGTGCGGAAGAAGAGCAGGTGGGCGGGCACCAGGCCCATGAGGACAGTGATGATCAGCACGTAGAGCATGGCGGTGGCGGGCTGGTTGGCCCGGATCCTCGCGAAGTACAGGGTCAGGCCGTTGACCCCGGCGGTGAAGACCACCCCTGATCCCACCACCAGCAACCAGAAGAGCAGGCCGAACGAGGGGCCGAGCAGCTCCTCGCGGCCGCGGCCGTGGTTGAGCGCCAGCGCGGTGCCAATGCACGCCACCTGAACCGCCACGGCGAAGAAGATCAGGTACACGGCCCGCCGCAGCGGTCGGAAGGAGAGATCCGGCGAGATCAGATACCAGTGGCCGAGAAGCATCCCCGCGGTGGCGCTGCCGGCCAGCAGGGCGGCGGGGATGAACATGGCGGCGGCGACCAGGGCCCCGCCGAGCGGCGGCCCGAAGGCGATCGCCGATCGGGCCAGCACCATCGCGGCGACCAGCACCGTGGCGATCCCGACCACGTGCCGTGCCGCGTCGGTCCCGGCGGCGCAGAACAGGCCGTAGGCAAGCAGCATGACCGTCAGGCCGACGCTCCAGTGGATCAGGGAGGCGACGTCTCCGGACGAGACCGGTCCGTGGAGAAGGGCCCCGGTCTCGGGAAGGCCGGCGGCGACGAGTAGGTCCAAACCCATCACGGCGGCGCAGATCACGGCGGTGGTGCCGGCGAAGCCGCGACCGACCCGCTCCAGCGCGTCGAGCAGGTAGGTGACGATCATGGTGCCCGCCGCAAACTCCGCGAGCAGCACCAGCGCCACCACCGGAGCCAGCTCGGGCAGGCCCGAGTGTGGGTTCATCGAGAAGCCCTGGGTGCCCTACTCGGTGGGCAGACCAGCCTCGCGCCAGGCGGCGGTTGAATCCATGGCCGGCCAGTATATCCCCGGCCCTCTGGGACGGCGGCCCGGCCAACAGCGGGCGGGAGGCTTCCTGCTAGTCTCCCCGCGTGACTCTCCCTGGCCCTCCGGCCAGCGCCCCGCGGCCCGGTGAGCCCCCGTCACAGCCACCGCCGCCACCGGCGCCCTCTGGTCCGCCGGTGCCGTACCCCGGCGGAGGCGGCATCCAGCCGGCCTGGCGCTCCGGGACCGGCATGGGACGGCTGCCACGGCCAGGCGGCCGGAACCGGGTGCGGCTGGTGGCAATCGCCGCCCTGGGTGTCGCCGCCGTGGTGGCGGCCGTCGTCGTGACGCTGCTCGTCGCACGGCAGTCCACCGCCACGCCCAGCCGCGCCGGTCCCCTCCGGGTGGAGAACGACGTCGCCGTCAAGGGCTCTCCCGCCCGGGGCGGGTGTGGCACAACCTTCACCTTCGTGGCGACGGGGACCGTGAGCGGGGTGGGCAGGATGATGTACCGCTGGGAGCAGAGCGACGGTCGCAGCACCCCCGACCTGAGCGTTGACATCGACCGGACGGTGGGCTCCTTCGCCCTGCACCAGTCGTGGCGGCTGGAGGGAGCTCAGGAGGTGCGGGGCAACATGACGTTTCGGGTGCTGAGCCCGAACCCCCGGAGCGCCGGGGCCGCCCTGACCTACTCGTGCTCCTGAGCACGCGCGGCCGGGCGGCGCTCAAGCGGCGTAACCCATTGCCCAAAGGCACCCTGAGCGTCGGTGTGGGGCTGCTGCTGGCAGGGTTCTGCGCCTACGGGTTCCTGAGCGTCGCCGCCCGTGCCCTGGGACGCCAGAACTACGCTCCCCTGGCGACATTCTGGGGGCTGCTCTTCGTCTGCGGACCGGGCTTCTTCTTCCCACTGGAGCAGGAGGTGGGGCGGGCGCTGGCGGCTCGCCGCGCCCGCCACGAGGGCGGTGGCCCCCTGGTCCGCCGGGCCGCGATCGCCGGCGGCGGGTTGACCGTCTTCCTCATCGTGGTCGCCTGGGCGCTGTCGGGCCCCCTCACCGACCGCCTGTTCAACGGCAACGGCTTTCTGCTGGCGGCCCTCCTGATCGGGCTGGCCGCCTATTTCGCCGAGCACCTGGCCCGGGGCACTCTCTCCGGCAACGGCCGCTTCAAGCCCTACAGCGTGCTGCTGGGCAGCGAGGGGGTCTTTCGGTTCCTTCCCTGCGTGGTGCTGGCCGTCATCGGAATTCGCAGCCCCGACCTGTACGGCTTTGTGCTGGTGCTCGCCTCCTTCGCCGGCATCGCCTTCGCCCTACGGGGCCAGCACGGCCTGCTGACGCCCGGCCCCCAGGCACCCTGGACCGAGCTGACCAGCGCGCTCGGCTACCTGCTCGTCGCCTCGGTTCTGACCCAGCTGTTTCTCAACGTGGGTCCGATCGCGGTTCAGTTGCTGGCCACGCCCGCGGAGCGCCAGGCGGGCGCCGCCGGCATCTTCCTGAACGGGCTTGTCATAGCCCGGGTACCGCTCTACCTGTTCCAGGCGCTGCAGGCGTCGCTGCTGCCGCGGCTGGCCCACCTGGCCAGCCAGGACCGGCATCAGGAGTTCCGGCACACCCTGGGCCGGATCCTGGGCTTCGTCGCCGCCCTGGGTGCACTGGCGACCGTCGGCGCCGCCCTCCTCGGCCCCTTCGCCGTGCGGCTCCTCTTCGGGCCCGGCTACGACCTGGGCCATGCCGACATGGCCTACCTGGCGGGGGCCAGCGGCTGCCTGATGATCGCCCTCTGCCTCACCCAGGCACTCATCTCCCTGCACGGCTACGCCCGGGTGGCGTTCGCCTGGACCGCCGGCTGTGCCGGCTTCGTCATCTTCACCACCCTCGGCAGGGAGCTTCTGCCCGGCTTCCACCCACTGGGAACCGAGCTCTTTGCCCGGGTCGAGCACGGGCTGCTGGGCGGGTCCATTGTGGGCATCCTGGTGATGACGGCGCTGCTGGTACCACTGCTGCGAGACCGAGTCACCGCAGGGCTGCCTCCGGCCCCGGAACCGGCCGGCGATCCACCGGAGATCCTGCCCCCCGGTTGACCGCAGGACCTCAGGCCGGCGAGGTCGCCTTCCGACCGGCGGCGGCCAGCAACTCCTCACCCTGGTCCTCGGGACCCACAAAGGCCAGCCGGACATCGTCGAGCCCAGCCACCAGGCGCCGCCCCACCCACTGAACGTCCTCCACGGTCACGGCCGTGATGGCCGCGGCCCGGTCGTCGGGCGTCTCCAGCGGCAGCTGGGCGCGCCAGCGGCCTCCGTAGAAGCGAGCGCTGGCCATCGCCGTCTCGGTGGAGCGCAGCAGTCGCCCGACCATCGCCGACTTGGCCGCGTCGAGCTCGTCCTGCGGCACCGGCTCATCGGCCATGCGCCGGAACTCGGCGAAGGAGAGGGTGACGGCTCGGTCCGCGTCGGCGGGCCGGGTGGCGGTGGAGATGGCGAACAGGCCGGTGTCGTCAAAGCCCTCATGGAAGGCGTGGATTGAGTAGCAGAGACCGTTGCGCTCCCGGACCACATGGAAGAGCCGCGACGACATGCCCCCGCCGAGGATGTGGCTCATCACCGCCAGCGCCGAGCGGTCCGCGTCCAGGGTGGGTACGCCGGGGGACGCCAGGACCATCTTGACCTGGGGTTCCTCATCCTCGGTGAGCTGCCGGATGCTGGCGACATAGCGTTCGCCCTGCCCCCAGGTGGCCGGCACCCGGTCGCGGGCCGCGGTCAGGGGGATGCCGCCCAGCAGCGCCTCGGCCCGGGAGCGGCTGACGGTGGCCCCGCCGGCGATCACCAGGGCCATCGACTGGGGAGCATAGAAGCTCCGGTGGTAGTCGACCAGCTCGTCCCGGGAGACCTTCTCGATCACCCGGGGGGAGCCGGCGGCCGACCACGCCATGGGCTGATCCCCGCCGAAGGCCACGGTTCCCAGGCGGTCCCAGATCCAGCCCTCGGGATCGGAGAGCCGAGCCGAAAGCTCCTGGATGACCACGTTGCGCTCGCGCTCGACCTCCTCGGCCTTGAAGAGGGGATTGCTCAACATGTCGGTTATGACGTCGGTCAGCTCCTCGAGCGACGCGGCGGGTCCCTCCGCGTGGTAGGCGACCTCTTCGGTGTCCGTGTAGGCGTTGGTGGAGGCCCCCATCCGGTCGATCTCGCGCATGATCTGCTGTGCGGTCGGGCGCCTGGTGGTCCCCTTGAAGAACATGTGCTCCAGGAAATGGGCCAGGCCGGCGGTGGCGGGCGTCTCGTCGCGGGAGCCCGCGCGAACTATCAGGAAGACCCCGACGTTGCGACTGGCCGACGGCGCGTTGAGAAGGGTGACGCCATTGTCCAGCGTCTCGATGGTCGGTTGATACGGATTCAGAGCTATCGTGGTCATGGTGCACAGGGTAGCGACCGGAGGCGCGGCGGCGACCGATGAGGCGTGCCCTGCCGTACTGGACAGCTCCGCGCGCCGATGACGGTCGCCCACACGGCACCGGACCCGGACGCGACAGATCGGGGGTTCGACATGGCCCAGGCCGTGCGACTCCTCACCGGCATCTTCATGGTGGTCTGGGCCTTCACCTGGTGGCAGGTCACGGACCTGATGGTGGTGGCTCCGCTGATGAGCATGGCGAGCCTGCTGGCCGGCTTGATCACCATGGCCGTTGCCGCGGCCACGCACTCGGATGAGTTCTGGGAACGCCTCGATCGCATCACGTTCGGGGCGATCCTTGCCATGGGAACCTTGTGGCTCCTCGTGCAGGCGGGCGCCCACCCCTTCGGGACCGATGAGGTAGCCGTCACGCAGGCTTCGGCGAACGCCCTGCTCAACGGCGTCAATCCCTATGCCCACGACCTCATGCCTTGGCTCAGCGGATTCGACCTCTCGCCCAAGTTCTCGACCCCGCTGCTCGACGGGAGCCTCGTGAAGGGCGCCAGCTACCCTGCCCTCTCCTTCCTCCTGTACGCGCCGCTGGGAGCGCTGATAGGGCAGGGCCGGGCCTACGGGCAGATAGTCGACATCCTGGCGTGGACCGCCACCCTGCTGGTGCTCTGGCGCCTGCTGCCCCGGGCGGCGCGACCGGTCATACCCGTCATCGCCAGCCTCTACTCCTATGTCTACCTCATCTACTCGGGGGTGACCGACTCCCTGTTCCTCCCCTTCCTCTGCCTGGCCCTATGGCGCTGGCACCGCTACGGCGATCCCGAGGAACGCTCCGCGGCTCGCTGGATCGGTCCGGTAATGCTGGGACTCGCCTGCGCCGTCAAGCAGATTCCCTGGTTGATCGCACCCTTTCTTCTCACCGGGGTCGCCCTGGAATCGCACCGGTGCGACCGCCTCTGGGCTCGTACGGCGGCCCGATATGGGGCCGTGGCGGCGGCCGCCTTCCTGGTGCCGAACCTCCCCTTCCTCATCCTCAGTCCCTCGGGCTGGGCTCATGGGGTGCTGCTGCCCCTCACCCAGCCGCTCATACCCCAGGGCGGTGGTCTGATCCAGCTCCTATCCACCTCTGGCATCGGCGGGGGACGCCTCGGTCTCTATGGCGCGGCGGCGCTGAGCGCAGAGATCGCCGCGCTCGCCGTTTTCGCCGCCATGTATCCCCGGAGCCGGCGGGCCCTGCCCCTCCTGGCGGTGGCACCCCTGGCCCTTGGTACCCGGTCGCTGCCCCCGTACTTCGCCGACATCCTGCCCGCTCTGCTGGTCGGAGTGGCGACAGTTCCCTGGATCGCGTCTCGGCGGCCCCTGGCGGCCCGCCCCTGGCTCCGGGGAACGAGTGCGGTCGCGGCGACCGCGGCTGTGCTCTGTGCGGCGAGGGCCCTCGCCTCGCCGCCACCCCTGCAGGTGCGGGTGACGCGCAGCGGCACCGCGGCGGGGGTGCACGACGAGTCGGTAACCACCATCGTGGTTAGGGTTCACAGCAGCGCGCCCCATGCGGTGCATCCCAGCTTCGTGACGCTGCTCGGCGTCAACTGGGTCCCGGGCTGGCGGATAACCGAGGGGC
>JBBSHA010000130.1:0-6538 GCA_038253595.1 Candidatus Dormibacterales bacterium | reverse complement strand
GGGCGGGCCGGGGCCGGCTCGCGCTGGTGGGCCGGCTGCTGCGGGTGATGCTGCTGGTGCTGGCCCTGGCCGGGGTCCGGCTCTCGACCCAGCCGGCCCGGCAGGCGCTGGTGGCGGTGGTCGACGTCTCGGACAGCGTCAAGGGCGGCAGCGGGCAGCCGGATGCCGCCGGCCTGGTCCGGGCGCTGGCCGCCGGCAAGGGCCCGGACGACCTGTTCGGGGTGGTCACGTTCGCCCACGACGCGGCCGTCGAGCTGCCCCTCACCCGCGAGCCTGAGATCGATCCCGGCTACCGCTTCCAGACCCAACCCGACCCCTCCTTCACGGACATCGCCGGGGCCCTCCGGCTGGCCGCCGGCCTGGTCCCGGAGGGGTACGCCCGCCACCTGGTGCTGTTCAGCGACGGCCGCCAGAACCTTGGTGACGCGGCGCCGGCGGTGGCGGCGCTGCGCGCGGAGGGCGTGCGGGTGGACACCTACCCGACGGGCGCCGAGCCCGGGGCCGAGGCTCTGGTAGCCGCCGTCGACCTGCCCTCCGAGCTGCGACTCGGACAGACCGCCACGCCCACCGTCCGGCTCCGGTCCAGCGGCCAGGCGAGCGGCAGGCTGACCCTGATCGTCGACGATCGGGAGGTCGCCAGCCGGGCCGTGGTGCTGCCGGCCGGCAGCTCGGCCCAGGCTTTCGAGCTGCCGCCGCTCGAGGTCGGGCTCCACCGCGCCCGGGCCGAGCTCACAGTGCAGCCGGACACCCGCACCGAGAACGATGTCGGCGAGGCGGCGGTGCGGGTGCGAGGCCAGCCCCTGGTCCTGGTCCTGGAGGGCCGCGAGGGAGAGGGCGCCAACGTCGAGTCGGCGCTCCGGTCGGGGGGCATCGGCGTCGAGCGGCGGACCGCCGCCTCCGCGCCGACCGACACCGCGACGCTGGGACGCTACGACTCGACGGTGATCGTGGACGCCGCCACCGACGGCTTCCCGCACGACTCCCTGGCCGCCATCGCCGCCTCGGTGCACGACTTGGGCAAGGGGCTGGTGGCGATCGGCGGCCCGACCTCGTACGGGCCCGGCGGCTGGCAGGGGACGCCCCTGGAGGAGGCGCTGCCCGTGCGCATGGACATCCCGAACCGCAAGGACAAGCCCAAGGTGGCGGTGGTCCTGGTCATGGAGACGATGGAGGACCCGCGCGCCGACCAGCTGGTGCTGAGCGCCGCCGAGGCGGTGATCGACAAGCTCTCACCCGACGACCAGGTCGCCGTCACCGACGGCCGGCTCGGCTTCCTGGTCGACATGACGCCGGTGCGCGACCGGAAGGCGATCGACGCCCGCCTGGAGAGCGCCAACCTGGGCGACCCGCCCAGCTACCTGCCGTTCGTGCAGAAGGCGGTGGATGCCCTGGCCAGGACCGACGCCCCCCTCAAGCACATCGTTCTGCTCGGGGACGGCGACGCCGAGGAGAGCCAGACCGCGGGCATCCACGGCTACCTGGAGGGGGCGCTCCGGAGCGGCATCACCACCTCCTCGATCGCGGTCGACGTGCACGGGCAGTCGCAGTTCATGGCCTACATGCAGGACCTGGCGCGCTGGGGAGGTGGCCGCTTCTACGAGTCCAACAACCCCTCCCAGGTGCCCCAGCTGTTCCTCAAGGAGAGCCTCGCCTCGCTCCGGCCCTGGTTCGAGCAGGATCCCTTTCTGCCCAGACTGGCGGCCGCGGGGGACCTCCTCCAGGGAGTCCCGACCGACGCCTTCCCGCAGCTCGGCGGCTACGTGGTGACGACTCCCAAGCCGGCGGCCGAGCAGTACCTGACCAGCCCCAAGCAGGACCCCGTGCTGGCGGGCTGGTCCTACGGCCTGGGCCGCTCGGTGGCCTGGACCAGCGACTCGGGCGGGCTCTGGACGGCCGGCTTCCTGGGCTCGCCGGTGTCCGCCGCGGTCTATGCCCGGATGGTCGCCTGGACCCTCCCGCCGGCGGGCGGGGAGCGGCTCCAGGTGCAGGCGCGGCCCAGCGGCGACGGGCTCGACGTCATCGTGACGGGACCGGAGGCGTCCGGCGCCGGCCTCCAGGTGGGGGTGGTGCGGCCGGACCTCAGCAACTCCAGCCAGGAGCTGGGCGCCGTGGCCCCGGGCCGCTGGCAGGGCCGGATCGCCGGCACCACGATCGGCACCTACCTCATCCACGCGGCGCTGCGCAGCGCGGGCGCCACCGTCGCCCAGGCCGACGCCGCGGTTTCGGTTCCCTACTCGCCGGAGTACCTGGAGCTGGGCACCGATCCCTCCCTGCTCAGCGAGATCGCCCGGGCCGGGGGTGGGGAGGTCCTGGCGCGCCCGGCGCGGGCCTGGAACCTGCGCCCCGCGCCGGCGCCGCTGCACGCCGACATCTTCTGGGCGCTGGTGCTGCTGACGGCCTGCCTCTGGCCGCTCGACATCGCGATCCGGCGGATCACGCTGAGCCCCCGCCAGCTGGTGACCAACGCGCTCTCCCTCGCCGCCGAGCGGAGGGCCCAGGGCCTCGAGGTCGCCGTCCCCGAGGAGCTGGTGCGGCTGCGCAACCGGGTGGCCGCGGGGCGGCGGGAGAAACCCCGGGGATCCCCGCTCCCGGCCGCCGCCGGCCGGGTGCCGCCGCCGCCGCCGGTGCCGGAGGAGCGCCCCTCCCAGGCGGCGCCGCCAACGGAAGCAGAGCAGCTGTCGGCCCGGTTGTTGGATGCTAGACGCAAGAGACGTGGATAGAGCCATCGACTTCGAGCTGGACGACGAGAACGGGCGGCCGTGGCGGCTCAGCGAGCAGGTGCGCCGGGGGCCGGTGCTGCTGGTCTTCTACCGGGGTGACTGGTGACCCTACTGCAACGGGCAGTTGGCCTCGTACGCACGTAGCTGGGCTCGATTCCAGGAGGCGGGTCTGCGGCTGGCCGGGATCTCGGTCGACACCCCAGAGCAGAACCGGGCCATGATCGAGAAGCTGGGCCTGCCCTTCCCCCTTCTCAGCGACCCCGAGTCCCGCGTGATCAGGGAGTGGGGGGTGCTCAACGAGCGCGAGCAGTCGATCGCGGTCCCCAGCCTGTTCCTGGTCGCCCCCGACCTCGGCATCCGCTTCTCCTACATCGGCGAGGACTTCACCGATCGGCCCACCGACGAGGAGCTGTGGGCCGGGGCTCGGGACCTGGCGGGCTGATGCCGCGCGGAGCCGCCCCCTTCAAGCTGGAGAACATCGTTCCCTACTTCCGGGGCGGCCGGTTCGCCATGATCTCGATCAGGATGCGCGGCTACCAGGACCCGAGGCTGGCCCGTCATGTCGACCGTTTCATCGCCATGGCCGACCACTACTCGGAGGTGGGGATCGAGACCGTCCGGATCAGGCGCGAAGCCGCCGGCCCACCGGGAGCCGGTGGGTAGAATCTCTGGCGGTCCGCCGGGCCGCCCACGTAGCTCAGTCGGTAGAGCACTTCCTTGGTAAGGTCGCGGCCCACAACCGCCCCGAAAACTGCCTCTTTTGAGCCCGACTTATATTCGATTCAACCCTACTTAACGTAGCCTTATCACGAGGTGTGCGTGTAGGGAGAAGCTATCTCCCAGAACGCGTTCTGGGAGGAAGTGCTTTGCCGAAGCTGAAGCTGATCAAGCCGCCAGCCGCCCCGGTGGCGCAGTCCGTCGAGGATTACCTACTTGCCTGCCGGAGCCGCGGCGTCAAACCGTCGACCATCAAGGACGCCTACGGGTACCCGCTACGGGGGGTGCTCCTGCCCTGGTGCGAGCGGGAGGGGATCCGCTCGCCGTCGGCCGCCGACGCTCGGACCCTGGAGCGCTTCGCGTCGGAGCTGCGCGAGCGGCGGCAGCGGGACGGCCGTCCCCTGTCCGAGAACACGGTCTGGACCTACCTCAAGAGCACCAATCAGTATCTAGCGTTGGGCGGCCGGCGAGGTTGAGGGCGGCAAGGCGGCTCGGGTCAAGCTCCGCAAGCCGCCGGGGCGCAAGGTCGACGTCCTCGAGCGCGACCAAATCAAGGCCCTGGAGCGGGCCGCGATCACCGAGCGCGACAAGGTCATCCTCCGACTCCTGGCCGACAGTGGCCTCCGGCCCGGCGAGCTGGCCAGCATCCACGGAGGCGACCTCCGGCGGTCAGGCCGGCGGCATTACGTTCGGGTGCGGGGAAAGACCGGGGAGCGGGAGGTCGGCGTCACCACGGACCTGTACGCGCGTCTGCGGAGCCTATCCCGCGGGGATGATGATCCCGTGTTCGTCGGCATCCGGCGCGACCGGCGCACCGGAGAGCGGGAGCCGCTGACGGTCAACGGCGTCCGCCAGATGATCCGAGATCTAGCGCGAGATACCGGGGTCCGGACCACCGTCACCCCCTACACGTTCCGCCACTCCGCCTGCCGGTGGATGCTCCTCAGCGGCATGCCCACGGTTGAGGTCGCCGCCATCCTGGGCCACGGGTCCGAACGGATGATCGCCGACCACTACGCCAACATCGGCCGAGAGGACGCCCACGACAAGCTGATGGCACTCCTGCGGTCGGAGCGCTGAAGGGGGTGGGCCACTACATCTTGCGCTGCGTGGCCGATACCGATAGGTGTACAACCTATGCAGGGTTCTCCGAAAATGAGGCACCCAAGGAAGCGGTGAGGCCCCCCCCAAAGCCCACTAGACGATAAATTCGTCCGCGCGGGACATACTCCGTGCCGCCTGGCCCTGGGAGCCTCCGGCAAAGGTGAGAGCCCCGTCCGTACGGATTGCACGTTGGGGCCATGAGCGGGCCTGGTTCATTCGCGAGGACGAGCTAAAAAACGGGGAGTATGGGAAGCCTAGGCGAAGCCTGAAGACCCGAAGCAGACGCGGTTGATCCACGGAATTGCCCCGACGGGGGTGATTCACCGTGGAGGCATCGCAGGCTGTGCAGCAACTTGATAGGAACCGGCTCGACCACGAATTGGCTCGCCGTGGGATCACCGCCAAGGATCTGGCGGCCGCGATCGGGGTCCCCGAATCGACAATCTCCCAAGCCCACCACGGGCGCCTGGTGCGGACCGCAACGCTTCGCCATCTGGCGGAGGGGCTGGCCAAGTTCCCGGTAATCGCCGAGGTCGAGCACTTGCTCGCGGATCCGGTGGCCTCGTGACCGAGCGAAGCGCCCAAACGGGGCGCCCCGTCGACCACGGACGACGAAGAAGGGAGCATGTCGTACCACGCCGCCCGCCCGCCCATCCCAGGTGCACAGATGGCCCTGCCGTTGCGGGAGGCGGAGGCGGAGGAGCCACTTCAGCCGGATCCGCGAGGAGTTGGGCGGGCGGGGCGCCGCATTCCGAGTCAACGCCGGATCGACGAACTTTTTTGCAGGTCGAGCACCTCTCCCACCGCCAATGTGCTGAGTTGTTTGGCATCAGCGTCTACAAGCGAAATCAAGCGTCGTGCGGCGCTCGCCACAAAGCTGGCGGTACTGCCGTCGTGAAAACCGCCCGGACGTCACCACGCGTCCAGGCGGTCAATTGCCAAGGAGGCATCTCTCACCATGCCCACCCGACCCCCTGACTCTATCACCGCTGACCCCGCCCCGCCCGACTCCGGCGAAATTGCTGTGGGCTCGGTCGGTCTGGTCGACGCCCAGCTCAACCGCCAGCCGCCCTACGGCGTCGGCCCGGCCCGGCGCACTCCCGAGGATCTGGGCAAGGAGGCGGCGGAGCGCCTCGGCGCACGCTTTGAAATTGCCTGCCCGTGCGGCGGCCCGGCGGATGCGGTCCACGCCACCCCATGGATCGAACATCCATGGGACCACGAGCGTGGTTCGAGCTGCGAGATGATGCGGATGTCAGCGGGCTGCGCCGAGTGGGATCCGGGCGGCTACGTGATCGACCTTGCCGAGTTCTGGGCCGACCCGGTCGGCAGTTTCGAACACCTGTACGCCAAGGGCTACCACGCCACCGAGCAGCTTCTGAGATGGCTCCTCGAGCAGGCCCAGGCGTCGTGACGACGCCCGTCGTCGTCCTCAAGCGGCAGGGCCTGGGCTACGTAGCCCACATCGAGAACTCCCTCTACCGTATCGCCGGCCTCCGCGAGGTGCGCGGCGACCTGTTCGGCGAGCTGACCGTGAGTGATCTCTTGGCAGAGCACGATCAGCTACTGTTTCGCGGCTCGGTCAACCTGAGCAGCCTCCGCGAGCGCTCCACGCTGGCGGGCTACCTGAAGCAGCGCGCCAAACGGACGCGGCGACCAGGTCCGCTGGCTCGACCAGATCGAGCGCTTTACCCGTGAAGTCGTGGCCGCCGAGCGTCAAGAAGAGCCGCTTGAATTGGTGGGCCAGATGGATATAACCGAGGAGGAGTCGCCGCTACTCGCGCCCATGATCCACCCCCAGTTGCCGTGCGTTCTCTTCGGCAAGGGCGGAGCCGGAAAATCGACGCTGGCGGCGGCCGTCGCGATGTCGCTGCAGACCGGCGCCGAGCTGGTGCCAGGCTGGCGGCCGAGCGTCCGGGCACCGGTCCTGATCCTCGACTTTGAGGCGATCTCGAGGCGCTGGGACTGGACCATCAAGGCGCTCGCCGCCGGCGCCG
>JBBSHA010000129.1:0-6553 GCA_038253595.1 Candidatus Dormibacterales bacterium | reverse complement strand
GTGCGGTGGTGGCGCGCTCGCCCTCCCCCTCGACGTCACCGACGAGGCCGCCTGCGCGGGCGCGGTGGCGCAGGCGGAGCGCGAGCTGGGGGGTCTCGATATCCTGGTCAACAACGCCGGGGTGGCCGCCTCCCACAAGTTCACCGAGCTCGACAGCGCCAGCTGGCGCCGGATCCTGGCGGTCGACTTGGACGCGCCCTTCTTCCTGACCCGGGCGGCGGTGCCGGGCATGCTCGCCCGCGGCACGGGCACCGTGATCGCGGTGGCGTCCGTGGCGGCCCGGGTCGGCGGCCCCTACGTCGCCGCCTACACCGCCGCCAAGCATGGCCTGCTGGGGATGATGCGGTCGCTGGCGGCCGAGTACGCTCGCCGCGGCCTCACCTTCAACTGCGTCTGTCCGGCGTACGTGGACACGGCGATGACGCAGGTCAGCATCGACAACATCATGGCCCGCACCGGGCGCAGCCGGGAGGAGGCGACGCAGCCGCTGCACACGCCGCAGGGCCGGCTCGTGCGCCCGGAGGAGGTGGCGGCGGTCTGCGTGCTGCTGGCCTCGGAGGCGGGCCGCGGCATCAGCGGCCAGGCCATCAACGTGGACGGCGGTCTGGTCCAGGCCTGACCAGGGGGCGCCCGCCGCCGTAGCCGGGGTACGGGCTCACGCCGTCCGGGTGCGCGCCTGGCCGTCGGGATGGGCCAGGGCCGCCGCCAGAGCAGGCGCGTCGGCCACCGGGAGCAGGCCGATCGAAACCCGGATCCCAGGGCCGGCCCGGAGCCGGAACCGCTCGCCGGCGGCGACCGCCCAGCCCGCTCCGTGGAGCCGGCGGACGGCGGCCGCCTCGTCCTCCACCGGGATCCAGACGTTGAGACCGGAGCGGCCCTCGGCCGGGATGCCACGGGCGGCCAGGGCCGCGATCAGGGCCTGCCGGCGCTCGCTGTAGGCGCTCGCCGCGTGCTCCATCTGGGCCTGCACGGCGGGATCGTTCCAGAGGCCGGCGACCAGTTTCTGGAGGACGTGGCTGACCCAGCCGGCGCCGATCTGCTGGCGGCCCTCCACCCGCGAGATCGTCACCGCGTCCCCGGCCATGACGGCAAGCCGCAGGTCGGGGCCCAGCGACTTGGATACCGAACGGATCACGGCCCATCGATCCGGCCGCTCCGAGCAGACGCTGAGGCCGGGGGTGCCGGAGACCGGGCCGGCGTGGTCGTCCTCGATCACGAGCACGTCCGGCCGGGCCTGGAGCAGGCGCCGGACCTCGCCCGCACGGCGGCTGTCGAGCGCGGCCCCGGTCGGATTCTGGGCCCGCGGCGTCAGGATGACCGCGGCCAGCGGCCCGCGCAGGGCGTCCGCCAGCCGCTCCGGCAGATAGCCGCGGCTGTCGACCGGCAGCGGGTCGGGGACCAGCCCCAGAGCCAGCAGGAGGTCGAAGAGGGCCGGGTAGCCGGGGTCCTCGACCAGCACCCGGTCGCCGGGCCGGAGGTGGGCCTCCAGCGTGCGCTCGATCCCGTCCAAAGCCCCTCCCACCACCGCCAGGAAGTCGGGCGATACGCCGTCGGCGGCGAACTGGGACGCGGCCAGCCCGAGCAGGTCGGCCCGGTTGGTCATCTCCCCGTACAGGTGCTGCTCGGGCGCCAGCCGGGTGGCCGCCCCGGTCAGGTCGGGCAGCAGGGCGGGGTCGGGGTTGCCCCGCGCCAGGTCGCGGACCCCGGCGGCCACAATGGCGCTGCTGCGGGCCGACACCGGGGGCCGGGGGCTGACCCGGGTACCCCGGCGGCCGGCGGCCGTGACCAGCCCCCGGACTTGGAGGTCGCGGTAGGCCGCGGCCACGGTGGTCGGGCTGACGTGCAGCTGGCCGGCCAGGCGGCGCACGGGCGGCAGCGGCTCGCCGGGGACGAGGGCGCCGGAGCGGATCGACGCCTCCACGCTGGCGCTGATCTCGCCGGCCCGGTTGCCCGTGATGTGGTGGAGAACGTCCAAGGCGCTGCCCGCTTTGTAACAGACTCCGTCCCAACGGTGGAATCCGGAGCCGCCAATCCATGTTACGATCCATATACAAGAGGCGTTTGTAGTAGCACAAAGGAGCGATCGATGTACGAGGCCCCCCTTCTCGAGTTGACGGTCCAGATCCGCAGGGAGGCGGAGCGGCGCGCCGCCGAGCGGCGCCTGCTCCGAGCCGCCCGCCGGGCATGAGCGAGGCGCCGAAGAGCGAGGCGCCGGAGAGCGGGGCGCCGGATACGGGAGCGCCGCCGGAGGGCGGGGCGCGGACCCGTGTCCGCCGCCACCCGGAGCGGGCTCGCTACGACCGGGCGACGGTCCACGGGATCCTCGACGAGGCCCTGATCTGTCACCTCGGGTTCGTGGCCCGGGGCGCCCCCTTCGTGATCCCGACCATGTACGCGCGCAGCGGGGGCGCGCTCTACATCCACGGTGCCCCGGCGTCGCGTATGCTGGCCGCCGCCGCCGGGGGCACCGACGTCTGCCTGACGGTGACGCTCTTGGACGGGCTGGTGCTGGCGCGCTCGGCGTTCAACCACTCGATGAACTACCGCTCGGTGGTCGTGGTCGGGCGCGCCGTCGACGTGATCGACCCGATCGAGAAGAGAGCCGCCTTCGAGGCCCTGGTCGAGCACGTCTGCAGCGGTCGCTACGCGGACGCCCGGCCGCCCAGCGCCAAGGAGCTGGCGGCGACCCGCGTGCTCCGGCTGGATCTCGACGAGGTCTCGGCCAAGGTCCGCAGCGGCGGCCCGGTGGACGCCGCCGAGGACCTCCGGCTGCCGGTCTGGGCCGGCCAGATTCCGCTCCGTACCGCGCCCGGCGCGCCGCTCAGCCACGAGGCCGGGGACGGCCCGCCGGCGGTGCCCGAATACGCCCGCCGCTACAGGCGGAGCGGCTGGCCCGGCTGAGTCCGGGCGTATTCTCGGAGCCTCCATGAGTTCCCCGGATCTGCTGCGAGCATCCGAGGTCGACGGCTGGTTCGCCCTCCTGCAGGCCCACAGCAATCTCAGCCGCCGGCTCGACGCCGTGCTCTGGCGTGCCCACCGGCTCTCCCTGGGCGCCCACACGGTGCTGTTCCGGATGGCCTGGGCGGGCGGTGAACTGCGCATGTCGCAGGTGGCGGAGACGATGCTGCTCAGCCCCAGCGGCGCCTCCCGGTTGGTCGACCGGCTGGTCGCCGACGGGCTGGTCGAGCGCCGCGCCTGCGACTCTGACGGCCGCGCCGTCCACGCCCAGATCACCGAGCGCGGCCGGGAGCGGCTGGCGGCGAGCCGGCCCACGTACGAGGCCGAGCTGCGGTCCGCCTTCACCGGCCAGTTCTCGGCGGCCGAATACGAGCGGCTGACCGAGCTGCTGCTGCGGCTGGCCCCGCAGTGTCCCCGGACGGCCGGCCGGAGCTGATCCCCGGACGGGCCACCGCCCGGGCTCGGGGCGGGCACCTTGCGCTGCCGCGGACCGCCACCGGGGTTAAGGTTCGTGACCATGGACCTGGACCGCAAGGTGGCGGTGATCACCGGGGGTGCCAGCGGCATCGGTCGGGCCACCGCCCTGGCTCTGGCCGGGCGGGGGGCCGACGTGGTGGTGGCCGACCTCAACGACGAGCGGGCGGCCGAGACGGTGGCCGAATTGGAGGCGCTCGGGCGCCGCGCCCTGGCCGTGCATGTCGACGTCGCCCGCGACGGCGACCTGGAGCGCCTGGCCGAGCGCAGCATCGCCGAGATGGGTCGGGTGGACGTGCTCATGAACAACGCCGGGGTCGTCCTCGGAGGTCCCTTCGAGAGCATCCCCATGGCCGACTGGGAGTGGATCGTGCAGGTCAACCTGCTGGGCCCGGTGCGCGGCGTCCGGGCCTTCCTGCCCCACCTGCTGGAGCGGGGCAGCGGTCACATCGTCAACACCGCGTCATTCGCGGGGCTGGTCGCCCACAACCCGCTGACCATCCCCTACGACACCACCAAGCACGGGGTGGTCGGCCTCTCGGCCGGGCTCGCCCTCTACTGCCGGCCACGCGGCATCGGCGTGTCGGTCCTCTGCCCTGGCTATGTCGAGACCAACCTCCACGAGCAGTACCGGTTCCGGGGGATGGAGAGGGCTGCGGTCGGGCCGGACCGGATGCCCGACCGCACCGTCACCGCCGCGATGGTCGCCGAGCGGGTGGTGGCGGCGGTGGAGGCGGGCCGGTTCCTGATCACCAGCCAGGACGAGCACGCGGCGATCTGGGCCCGGCGTGCCCAGGACGTCGATCGCCACATCGCGCGCCAGCTCGAGGTGCTGGGCGGGAGGGCGGATGGATGAGCTCCGGCGCCGGGTGGCGCGGGAGGCCGTCGGGTTCATGCCCGAGTCCGAGGGCCTGGCTCTTCACGAGGCGGGCCTGCGGGCCGGCCGGGTGGGCCCGCTCCTGGAGATCGGCTCCTACTGCGGCCGCTCGGCGGTGTACCTGGGCGACGCCGCCGAGGCGACCGGCAGCCTGCTCTTCGCGCTCGACCATCACCGCGGCTCCGAGGAGCACCAGCCGGGCGAGGCCCACCACGACCGCCGGCTGACCGACGCCGGCGGGCGGGTCGACACGCTGCCTGAATTCCGGCGCACGATCGCCCGGGCCAAACTCGAGCCGGTGGTGGTCGCGTTGGTGGGATGGTCGGCGCTGGTCGCGGTCGAATGGCGCACCCCGCTCGCCCTTCTCCTGATCGACGGCGGCCACTCGGAAGCCGCCGCCGCGGCCGACTACGCGAGCTGGGCGCCCCGGCTACGCGCTGGCGGCCTCCTCTGCCTCCACGACGTGTTCGCCGACCCGGCGGACGGCGGTCAGGCGCCGTTCCACGTCTACCGGCGGGCCCTCGCCGCGGGCTACCGGGAACTCGCCCACGAGGGGTCGCTCCGCGTGCTTGAAAAGTCCGGACGTCGGGCTGCGGCCGTCCAGAGCGTCGGCGGCGAGCAGCACCGCCGCTGACGTCCAGGTCGGCCGCTCCTCGGGCCAGAGCACGGCCTCGGGGAAGGTGACCCCGGTCCAGTAGTGGCCGTCCTGGTCGCGCAGGCAGGCGAGCCAGCCGAACATCGAGCGGGCCTCGCCGGTCCGGCCCACGGCGTCCAGCGCCAACACCAGCTCGCAGGTCTCGGCGACCGTCACCCAGGGCCGGTCGGCGACGCAGCGGACGCCCAGCCCGGGCACCACGAAGTCGTCCCAGCGGGCGGCCAGCCGGGCCGCGGCCGCCTCGCCGCGCACGGCTCCGGCCAGCACCGGGTAGTACCAGTCCATGGCCCAGCGCTCCCTGTTCTCGAACCGGTCGGGCCGATGCCGGAGCGCCGCCCCGAGCGCGCCGCGGGCCGCCCGCCACGCCGGGCGCGCGTGGCCGAGCGTGTGCGCGATGGCGACCCCGCACTCCAGGCTCTTGTGGATCGACGCCGAGGAGGTGATCAGTGCGCCCGGCCAGGGCCGGCCCCGCCCGTCCCGGGCCCACCACACCCGCCCGTCCGGCTGCTGCAGCGTGAGCACGGACTCCAGGGCCGCCTCCACGGTCGGCCAGAGGTCGTGCAGGAAGCGGCAGTCTGCCGAGGCCAGGAAGTGATGCCAGGCGCCAGTCGCCACATAGGCGCAGAAGTTGGCGTCGGTGGCGGCGTCCTCGACCGCGCCCTGCCGGTATCGGCACGCCCAGGAGCCGTCGCCCCGCTGCGTCGTCTGCAGCCAGCGATAGGCGCGCTCCGCATCCGCGTGGCGGCCGCCGACGTCGAGCGCCATGGCCGCCTCGATGTGGTTCCAGGGATCGGCATGGCGGCCGTCCTCCCAGGGGATGCAGCCATCCGCCGCCTGCAGGTCGGCGATCGCCGCGGCTGTCTCCCGCGCCTGCTCGCGGTTCAGCACGCAGGCTCAGACGGCACAGTAGACCACCAGACTCTTGCCCAGGACCGGGTTCAGCGCCCGCTCCACGAGCCGCAGCGCGCGCGGCCGCCGGACGATGTCCCAGACCAGCAGCCGGTGGTACTGGCGGACCGCCCAGGCCTGGTCGTCGGCCACCCCGGCCGCGCACTTGAGCCACCAGTAGGGGGCGTGCAGGGCGTGGGCGTGGCCGGTCCCGGTGACGCGCAGGCCGGCGGCCGCCAGTCGGCCGACCAGCTGTGACCGGCGGTAGATTCGGACGTGGCCGCCCGGGTTGCCGTGGTAGGCGTCGGAGAGCGCCCAGCAAACCCGCTCGGGAAGCCAGCGGGGAACGCTGACGGCGGCGGTCCCACCCGGCCGCAGCACCCGGGCCACCTCGCGCATCCCGGCCCCGTCGGCGGCCAGGTGCTCGAACACCTCGGCCACGATCACGTGGTCGAAGGCGGCGTCCGGGAACGGCAGCCGCAGCGCGTCGGCCCGCACCGCCCCGGCGGCCGTCCCGGTTGGGCCCTCGCCGGCCTCCCGCATCGCCGCCAGGGTGCCGAGCGCCGCCCGCAGGTCGGCGTGCAGGAGGTCGGCGGCGACCACGTGGGCGCCGCGCCGGAACCCCTCGCAGGCGTGGCGGCCGGGGCCCGAACCGAGGTCCAATAGGCGCGAGCCGGCGCGCACGCCGAGGCGGTCGAAGT
>JBBSHA010000128.1:0-6697 GCA_038253595.1 Candidatus Dormibacterales bacterium | reverse complement strand
GCTGTTCCTGTTCCCCTTCTACTGGATGTTCGTCACCTCGCTGAACAGCGCCGACGGTGTGTTCGAGCTGCATCCCAGCCTGCTTCCGCGCTGGCATTTCGAGAACTTCGGCGAGGTGGTGGTGCGCGTGCAGTGGATCCGCTACGTCGTCAATACGGTCTTCGTCGCCGGCAGCACCACGGTGCTGGTCGTGGTCACCTCCGTGCTGGCCGGTTACGCCTTCGCGAACATGAGCTTCCGGGGCCGGGCACTGCTCTTCGCGGGGGTCCTGGCCGTCTACATGGTGCCCACCGAAGTGACTCTGGTGCCCAATTTCATCACCCTCAAGGGCCTGGGCTGGCTCGACACCTACCAGGCCCAGATCGTGCCCTTCGCGGCCTCCGTGTTCGGCATCTTCCTGATGCGCCAGTTCTTCCTGACCCTGCCCCGGGATCTGTGGGAGGCGGCCCAGCTGGACGGCTGCGGGCATCTCGCGTTCCTGCGCCTCATCGCCCTGCCGCTGGCCCGGCCGGCGGTCGTCACGATCGCCATCTTCCATTTCGTGCTGGGCTGGAACGCCTTTCTCTGGCCGCTCATCGTCACCAACTCGGAGGCGCTGCGGCCGCTCCAGGTCGGCCTGTCATACTTCAGCGCCGGCGAGGGCACCCACCCCGAGCTTCTGGCCGCAGGCGGACTGATGACCACCGTCCCGGTGCTGGTCATCTTCTTCTTCGCCCAGAAGCAGCTGGTGGGCGGGATCGCCGCCACCGGCATCCGCGGTTAGACCACCAAAGAGGAGGGGAGCGTTGATGAGAGGTAGGTTGGCGGGCGGCCTGGCGGCCGCCGCCGCCCTGGTCATGGCCTGCGGCGGCGGCAGCAGCGGCAACGGCGGCGGCGGTGGCCAGGTGAAGGCGCTGGACCACCACGTGAACGTGTCGTTCTGGCACGCCATGCACTCCGGGGCCCAGGCCACCACGATCAAGCAGATCACCGACGACTTCAACGGCAGCCAGCCCAACGTCACTGTCAACCTGGTCGACCAGGTCGACTACACCACTCTCAACAACAAGACGCTGGCCTCGCTGGCGGCGGGCAGCCCGCCCGACGCCGCCCAGTGCTACGAGAACTGGGCCGACAAGTACAACCAGGGCAAGGCCCTGGCCGACCTCACCGGCCTGGTCGGCGCCCAGGACGGACTCTCCAAGGCCGACCAGCAGGACTTCTGGCCGATCATGCTCCAGGACGGCAGGCTGCACGGCACCCAGTACATGCTGCCGTTCAACAAGAGCGACATCGTCCTCTACTACAACCAGGACATCCTCCAGGCCGCCGGCGTGGGGGTCCCCAAGACCTGGGACGACATCAGGGCCCTGGCCCCCAAGGTCACCAAGGGGGGTAACCAGTGGGCGCTCGACTTCTCGGACCAGCTGGGTACCGAGAACCTGTTCGCTAGCCAGGTCTACGCCTTCGGCGGCACCGTTCTCGACAGGAGCGGCCGCAAGTCGGCCTTCAACGGCGCTCCCGGGCAGACGCTGCTGGGGATGTGGGCCGACATGGTCAAAGCGGGGCAGGCCCACCAGGTGGCCGGCTCCAGCTTCCCCGACCAGACCGACTTCCAGTCCGGGCGGACCGCACTCTACATCTCCACGATCGCCTCCTACCCCTTCGTGAAGAGCGGCGTCGGGAGCAAGTTCAAGTGGCGGACCGCCGCCCTCCCGGCCGGCCCCAAGGGTTCGGTCACCGAGATGTTCGGAACCAACGCCTGCATCTTCAGCAGGTCGCCGCGGGACGTCCAGCAGGGCGCCTTTCAGTTCATCAAGTACTTCACCAGCAAGGACGTAACCTCGCAGTGGGCGCAGAAGACCGGCTACATGCCGGTCCGTCAGAGCGCCTACAAGGACCTCCAGGCGGGCTTCTACACCCAGGGCACCAACGCCGACCTGGCGGTGGCCCCCGAGCAGCTGAAAACGGCGATCACGGAGCCAGCGCTGGCCTCCTGGAACGAGGCCGCGGGCAAGCTCCTGATCGAGATCGGCAACGCGCTGGGGGGCAAGAAGTCGGCCCGGCAGGCGCTCGACGACGCCGCCCGGCAAGTCGACGATCTGCTGACCGGCGGCTAGCGCGGTAAGCCTGGGCCCCTACGGGGGGTGGCCGAAGGCGGAGCTGCACTGCCACCTGGACGGCGCGCTGAGGCCGGCCACCGCGGAGGCGCTGGCCGACGGGCAGGACCTCGACCTGCCCCGCCCGCTCCGGCTGGTCGCGCCCGCGAGCTGTCCCTCGCAGTCCGCCTACCTGGGCTACTTCGACGACGCCCTCCGCGTCCTGCAGACCGCCGGGGCGCTGGAGCGCGCGGCCTTCGAGCTGGGCGAGGACTCCGCCGCCGACGGCATCGACTACCTGGAGGTGCGCTGGGCTCCGCTCCTCCACGTCCGGCGCGGGCTCACGGTGGAGGCGGTCATCGAGGCGGTGCTGGCGGGCCTGGCGGCGGCCCCCGTCCGAGCGGTGGCGATCGTCTGCGGGATGCGCGGCCACGCGGTCCCCGACAACGTGGCCCTGGCCCGCACCGCGGGCCGCTTCGCGGGTCGCGGCGTGGTCGGGTTCGACCTCGCGGGCGATGAGCTCCGCCACCCGGCGGCGCCCCAGCGGCCGGGCTTTGCGGCCGCCGCCGCCGCCGGCCTCCACCTCACGTGCCACGCCGGCGAGGCGGGCGAGCCGGCCTCGGTCGAGGAGGCGCTGAGCCTGGGGGTGGAGCGGATCGGGCACGGGGTGATTGGGGCCCGCGAGCCGCGGATCGTGGAGCGGCTGCGCGCCGAGGGGGTGGTGCTCGATCTCTGCCCCACCGCCAACTGGAGGTGCCGGTCGGTGCCCGACCTGGGCGCCCACCCGCTGCCCCGGCTGGTCCGGGCCGGCGTCCGCTGCACGATCAGCACCGACTCCCGGACGGTCGCCGCCACCACCCTGAGCCGCGAGTTCGAGCTGGCCGCGACCGAGATGGGCATGACCCCGGCCGAGCTGGCGGCCTGCAACCAGACGGCCCATGACGCTCGATTCGACCGCTGACCTGGAGGCGGCGATCGCCGGCCGCCCCCCGCGCCGGTCGCGCTGGCCACTGGAGGGCCGGATCGAGGCCGCCGTCGCGGTGCCGCTGCACGAGGGTGGCCTGGGGCCCGAGGTCTGGGCCATCAAACGGGCCGAGGCCATGCGCCACCACGCCCGCGAGGTGGCGTTCCCGGGCGGCAAGCCCGACCCCGGAGACTCGGGCCTGCTCGACACCGCCCTCCGCGAGACCGAGGAGGAGCTGGGCATCCCGCGCGCCCAGCTCCGCCTCCTGGGCCGGCTCGGCCCGGTGCCGACGGCGACCAGCCGCTTCACGCTCAACCCCTTCGTGGTGCTCGTCGAGCGCCACGCCGTGGCGGTGCCGGCAACCGACGAGGTCGCCGTCCTGATCCGGATGCCGCTGGCGGAGTTCTTCGCCGGCCGCGTGTCCTTCCGGGGCGTCGACCTGGGCGGTGGCGTGTCGCCGATCTTCGATTTCGAGGCCGGCTCCATGTACGGCGCCAGCGCCCACGTCCTGGAGGAGCTGCTGGAGATCTACGCCGGGGTCTTCGGCCTGCGCATGCCCCGGCCGGTGCTCACCGACCGCATCCCCTGGCAGTGAGCGGGGCGGGCCCAGAGCCCGAGGTGGCCGGGCGCGGCCCGGTGGCCGGCCCGGGGAAACGGCGTCAGCTGAGCTCCTCCAGCTGCCGGAGATGATCCTCCAGGTGGCCGACCAGGAACCGCTCCAGGGGCTGGCGGATATCGACCTCCTCGTCGCCGCCGGCGCCGTGGTAGACCGAACGCCGGTCCAGATCCTCCTCGCGCAGCTCTTCGAGCAGGATCAGAAGGCCATCGATGCCGGCGTCGATCCGGGCCATCAGCGAAGCCTCGTCCTGGTCGAAGCCGCGCTCGATCGCCTCCCGGCGCCGGGCGTAGCCCTGCTCGCCGCGACCGAACCCCGCCCCGCCCGCCACCACCTCCCGGATCTGGCCGGTCCAGAACGGGAGCATCTCGGCGACGTGGCCGAGGGCGTTGGCGCGGTCCCAGCGCTCGCCCGTCTCCGGGTCGGGCGGCCCCGGGCGGCCGGGTCCGACCCGGGCCAGGGCCGCGTACCCGGCGCGCACCGCCCGGGTCCGGTCGACGTACGTTCGCAGCTCGTCCATCGCTTCTCAGCCCCCGGTCCCGAACAGGCGATCGCCAAAGTCGCCCAGACCGGGGACTATGAAGGCCCGCTGGTCCAGCCCCTCGTCGAGGGCGGCCGTGAAGATGCGGACGTCGGGGTGGCGGTCCTCGATCGCGCTCACGCCCTCGGGGGCCGCCACCACGCAGATCATCCGCGTACCCAGGCCGCCCGCCTCCCCGATCAGGTCCAGCGCCCGGGCGGCCGAGCCGCCGGTGGCCAGCATGGGGTCCAGCAGCAGGGGCGTCTTGCCGGCCATCGGGGGCAGCTTGTTGTAGTAGATCCGGGCCACGGCCGTCACCTCGTCGCGCTCGAGGCCGATGTAGCCCACGCTGACCCGGGGCAGCAGCTCCAGCACCGGGGCGAGCAGGCCGAGGCCGGCGCGCAGCACGGGGATGGCGACCACCTCGGCGTCGACCCAGACCGCCACCGCCTCCTGGAGCGGTGTGCGCACGGTCGCCTGGCGGACGGCGAGGTCCTGGGTCGCCTCGTAGACCAGGAAGGTGATGATCTTGCGGGCCAGGGCCCGGAACTCGTCGGGCGGCGTGCGCTCGTCGCGTAGGCCGGCCAGGCAATCCTGGACGATGGGGTGGGCGCTAACGTGCAGAGGCACTGTCGCTCGCGATAAGGCGCCGGATGGCGTCGGCCGCCACCCGCAGCATGCGCTCCATGTGGGAGGGGTCCACGTGCTCGATCTGGCCCGCGCCCAGCTCGTCCACGCAGAGCAGGATGACGCCAGCCCGGCGCCGGCGCAGGGAGGACACAATCAAGATCGTCGACGACTCCATGTCGTTGGCCAAGACCCCGGCCCGGGCCCACATCTCCAGCTCCTGGCGCAGCTCCCCGGGCCGCGGCATCCGGTCCGGCATGAGATCGGAGTAGAGCGCGTCAACGCTCCGGATCAGGCCCAGGTGACATGCCGCGCCGGCCGCCGCGGCCGCCTCCCGGCAGGCGCCCACCACGTCCGGGGAGGCGATCGCCGGGTACTCCCTAGGCACATAGGCGTCGGGCGTGCCCTCGCTGCGGACGGCCCCGATCGCGATCACCAGGTCGCCGGTCCGGATCCCGGGCTGGGCGGCGCCGCAGGTGCCGACCCGGTGGTTGGTGTGCACGCCCAGCTCGCCCCGCTCCTCGACGGCGATCGCCGCCGAGGGGCCCCCGATGCCGCTCGACACCGTCGACACCAGGGTCCCGCCGAGGTGGCCGGTGAAGGTGCGGAACTCGCGCGAGAACGCCCTCTCCACAGCGCCCTCCAGGTGCTCGGCGATGAGCGCCGTCCGGAAGGGATCGCCGGGCATAAGCACGTAACCGCCCACCTCGCCCTCCGCCAGGCCGAGGTGGTATTTCCGTTCAGCCACGGCGGAGAAGTCTATCCGGCCTTCTCCACGCCGTCGCGGTCGACCCGGCAGAGCACGTGGGGAGGCCGGGTGACGGGCTCGGGGACGATCCTCCAGGCTTGGTGGAGCCGGCTCAGCACCGCGCTCGCGATCTCCTCGGTCCGGGCGTGGACGGTCGCCAGCAGGTCCCCCGCCTCCACCCGGGCGCCCACGGGGGCCTCGATCAGCAATCCGGCGGCGGGATCGATGAGGTCGTCCTTGCGCTGCCGGCCGGCGCCCAGCCGGACCCCCGCCAGACCCACCTCCAGGGCGTCGATGGCGGCCACGTAACCGCCGGCCGGGGCCGCCACCGGGAGCTGCACCGGCGCCACCGGCAGGCCCTCCTGGAGGCGCCCGCCCTGCGCCCGCAGCATCGCCTCGAAGCGGGCCCGGGCGCTGCCGTCGGCGAGGGCCCGGCGGGGATCGGCCGCCACGCCGGCCAGCCGGCACATCTCGGCGGCGACTGCGATCGAGACCTCGATCAGCTCCTCGTCGCCCTCGCCGGCCAGCGCGCTCACCGCCTCCGCCACCTCCAGCGCGTTGCCGACCGACCGGCCCAGCGGGTTGTCCATGGCGGTGACCAGCGCCACCGTCCGGCGGCCCGCGCCCTCGCCGATGTGGACCATCTCGGAGGCAAGGAAGACCGCCATGTCGGGGTCGGCCATGAACGCGCCCCGGCCGAACTTGACGTCGAGCACGATGGCGTCGGCGCCCGCGGCGATCTTCTTGGACATCACGCTGGACGCGATCAGCGCCACCGCCGGCACCGTGGCGCTGGCGTCGCGGAGGGCGTAGAGGGCCCGGTCGGCGGGGACCAGGCGGGGCGACTGGGCGGCCACCGCCAGCCCCAGGCCGCGCACCTGCTCCAGGAATCGCTCGGGCTCCAGGTCGACGCTCAGTCCGGGGACCGACTCCAGCTTGTCCAGGGTGCCGCCGGTGTGGGCCAGGGAGCGGCCGCTGAGCTTGGGCACCGACACCCCGCAGGCGGCGGCCAGCGGCGCCGCGATCAGCGTCACCTTGTCCCCCACCCCCCCGGTCGAATGCTTGTCGACCTTGACCCCGGGGATCGAGGAGAGGTCGAGCACCTCGCCGCTGGCCACCATCGCCAGCGTCAGGTCCAGCGTCT
>JBBSHA010000127.1:0-6708 GCA_038253595.1 Candidatus Dormibacterales bacterium | reverse complement strand
GAGGTGTGCCCGCCCCTCGACCACACCGAGATCACCAGCCTGGCCGCGCTCAAGCTGGTCTTCGAAGCCTGGGCCCGGCTTGGAAACAGCTGACGCCGTCGTCGCCGGCGGTGGCGTCATCGGCTGCGCCATCGCCTACCAGCTGGCCAGGCGGGGGGTCGACGTGGTGCTGCTGGAGCGGGCCGAGCTCGGCTCCCAGTCCACCGGGAAGTGCGCGGGCGGGATCCGCCAGCAGTTCTCGAACGAGGCCAACGTACGCCTCCAGATGCTCGCGGTCCGCGAACTGCTGGGGTTCAATGAGGAGACGGGCGGGCACGCCGACTTCCGGCAGGTCGGCTATGTGTTCCTGCTCACCCTGCCGGAGCAGGTCGCCGAGTTCACGGCCCTGGTCGAGATGTGGCACCGGACCGGCCTCCGCGATGCCCGCCTGATCTCGGCCGGGGAGGCCGCCGGCCTGGTCCCCGTCCTCAATGTCAAGGACGTGCTCGCCGCCACCTTCTGCCCCAGCGACGGGCTGGCCAGCCCGGCCGACGTCACCTCCGGCTACGCGGCCGCCGCCCGGCGCCACGGGGGCCGCCTGCGGGAGGGCGTGGCCGTGACCGGCGTCGAGGTGGCGGGCGGCCGGGTAACGGGGGTGAACACGACCGCGGGCGCGATCGCCACCCGGGTGGTCTTCAACTGCGCCGGGGCCTGGTCGGCCGAGGTCGGCCGGATGGCCGGCGTGGAGGTACCGGTGCAGCCCTACCGGCGCCACATCTTCGTGACCGACAGCTTCCCGGCCGTGAGCCGGACCACCCCCATGACGGTGGACTTTGCAACCTCCTTCTACTTCCACCCCGAGGGTGAGGGGGTGTTGATGGGGATGAGCGATCGCCAGGAGGCGTCCAGCTTTGACCAGGACGTGGACTGGGACTTCCTGGAGCGCACCGTCCAGGCCGCCGCCCACCGCGCCCCGGCGCTGGAGCAGGCCGCCATCCGGACCGCCTGGGCCGGGCTCTACGAGACCACGCCCGACCACCAGGGGATCCTGGGCCCGGTCCGCGAGGTCGAGGGCTTCTGGTGCGCCTGCGGCTTCTCCGGCCACGGTTTCATGCAGGCGCCGGCGGTCGGCGTGGTGATGGCCGACCTGCTCACACGCGGTGCCTGTGAAATTGACCTCAGCCCGTTCTCCCACGACCGCTTCGCCCGTGGCGGCCTGGTGGCCGAGCGCAACATCATCTGATGAGCGCAGCGAGCGCCAAGGTCAATGGGGCGCCCCACCCCGGAAGATCAGGCTGCCGATGATGAGGCCGAGGAGGATCAGGACCACCGCGCAGCCGCTCTGGGCGATGGTGTAGACGATGCCTCCGGCGGCGTTGTACGTCGGTCCGGTGGCCAGCCGCTCGCGGCGCCCGCGCAGGGCGCCGAGCAGGAAGACGACCCCGATCGCCACCGGCAATCCGCCCAATACCAGCCCACCGAGCAAATGACGGTCCATTCGACCGTTCAAGTATGTGTGGTGAGGATTGCAGGGCGTGGCTAGGGTGTTGCTACTCGGAGGCACCGGGCTCCTGGGCCGGGCGGTGGGCCGCCGGCTGCTGGCGGATGGGCATCAGCTGCGCGTGCTGGTCCGCGATCCCGACCGGGCCGGTCAGTACTTCGGCCGCGCCAACGTGCTGGTGGGCGACATGCTCGACGCGGGCCGGCTGGAGTCGGCGTGCCGTGGGGCCGAGGTGGCGATCAACCTCGTGGCCGCCCGCCGCAACCGGCCCCAGTCGATTCTCCAGGTCAACATCGACGGCGCCCGCCTGCTGGGCGAGGCGGCTCGGGCCGCGGGCCTGCGCAACGTGGTCCACGTGAGCTCGATCGGCGCCCAGCTCGACAGCAGGCTGCGCTACCTGTCCAGCCGCTGGATGGGTGAGGACCGGCTCCGGCAGTCCGGCGTGCCCACGGCGATCCTCCGCTTCAGCATCATTGTGGGCCCGGAGGGCGGCTTGGTCCGGGACTTCGAGAGGGTCGCCGCCCTGCCCGGCCCGGCCATGATCGTGGCCGGCCGGGCGGCGGCCTGTTTCCAGCCGGTCGTGCTCGATGATGCCGCCCGCTGCGTCGTCGCCGCGGTGGACCGGCTCGATCTTGCCGGCCGGTCGGTCGACATCGGCGGGCCCGAGGTCATGACGTACGCCGATCTCCTCGCCCGCTTATGTGCCGCCCGTGGTATCAGCCGCCCCTGGCTGCGCGTCCCGGTGGCGCTGCTGCGGCCCGTGGCCGCTGTGATGGAGGCGGTGCTGGAGGACCCGGTGGTCGTCCCCGACGAGTTGAGGATGCTGGACCGGGACAACCTGGCCGGACGCCTGGACGTGATCCCGGCGATGTTCGGCTTCCCGGCGACGGCGCCCGGCGGATGGATCGCGGACAAGTGGAAGCCAGTCCCGGCCGCACCCGCGCGTTCGTAGGCCTGCGCCCGCCGGCGGAGATCTTGGAGGCTCTGGCGGGCCACCTGGCGGACTGCGCGAGCGTCGCGCCCGGATTCCGCTGGGTGGCCGCGACCGGCCTTCACCTCACTCTGCGCTTCCTGGGCAACCTGGAGGTGGAGCAGCTGGCGGCGGTGCGGCGCGAGCTGGCGCTGGTGGCAGGGGAGCCGTTCGAGCTCCGGCTGGGCGGCCACGGCAGCTTCGGGTCCAGGGCCGCGCCCCGGGTGGCCTGGCTGGCGGTGGCGGCGGGTGCCCCCCAGGCCGGCCGGCTGGCGGCCCTGGTGGAGGCCGCCGTGACCAGCGCCGGCCTCGACCCCGAGGCGCGCCCCTACCGGCCCCACCTGACGCTGGGCCGGGCCCGGCCGGGAATGCCGGGCCCGCTGCCCCGGCTGCCCCCACCGCCGCCCCTGGCCGGGTGGCGGGTCGCCGAGTTCGTCCTCTACCGGTCGATCCTCGGCGGCCGGGCCCCGGCCGAGTACGTCCCCCTGGAGACCTACCGGCTGGCGTGAGCCGGCCGGTGTCCGGCGAACGCACAGGAGGGCCGAGCGCCGAGCCGCTACTGGTGCACTCGGCCGCCGAGTGCACCGATTGCCGGGCGGCGCGGAAGCTGTCCCGGGCCGAGCTACGCGATCGTGGCCAGGCCGGCCTCGGCGCACTCGTGGTCCTGCTCGGGGGCGCCGCCGCTGACGCCGACCGCCCCCAGGATGGCCCCCTCGCGGCGGATCAGGACCGAGCCGAGCCCGGGGATGATGGGCATCCTGACCAGGCGGTCCACCCGGTCGAAGAAGGCCGGGCGAGCCTGGTGCACACCCGCCAGCGACTCCCCGTCGCGGTGCCATACGGCGGCGCCGACCGCCTTCGACTCCGCGATCTGGGCGCTCAGCGGGGGCGCCCCGTCCATCCGGGCCAGCGCCTGCAGGTGACCCCCCTCGTCCACGACCGCAATCGTGATCCTGATGCCCAGGTGCTCGGCCTGGGAGCGGGCCTGGGTCAGCACCTGGCCGGCTTCGGCGAGGGTGAGGGGCATCGGTTGGAGTCTACGTAATACCCTGGGCCCCGGTGGAGCTGCAGGGTGCGGTGGCGATCGTGACCGGTGGCGGCACCGGGATCGGACGCGCGGTCTGCGAATCGCTGGCCCGGGCCGGCGTGCGGGCGGTGGTGGTCAACTACTCGCGCTCGGAGGCGGACGCGGCCGCGACCGCCCGGGGCCTGCACGGGCTGGGCTGCGAGGGCTATCCCCACGGGGCCGACGTGGCCGACGACTCCGCCGTCCGCTCGATGGTGGCGGAGACCGTCGCCCGCTTCGGGCGGCTCGACGTGCTGGTCAACAACGCCGGAACCACCCGCTTCATACCTTTCCCCGACCTCGAGGCGGTGACCGACGAGGCGTGGGACCAGATCGTCGGCGTCAATCTCAAGGGCACCTTCAACTGCGCCCGGGCCGCCGCACCCGAGCTGAGGAGGCAGCGGGGCGCGATTGTCAACGTGGCCTCGATCGCCGGCCAGAGGGGGGTCGGCTCGTCGATCCCCTACGGTGTATCCAAGGCCGGCGTGATCCAGATGACGCGGGCCCTGGCGTCGGCGCTGGCGCCGGAGGTGCGAGTCAACGCGATCTCCCCCGGCCTGGTCGCGACCCGCTGGTTCCGGGGCCCGTTCGGCGAGGAGCGGGCCGCCTCCCAGGAGCAGCAGACCAGCGCCCGGACCCCGCTGCGGGGGGTGGCGACGCCCGAGCATTGCGCCCAGGCCGTGCTGGGCCTCCTCGCCGCCGACTTCGTGACCGGCGAGTCCCTGGTGGTCGACGGCGGCCTCCACCTCCTCTACTGACGGCTCGTCGGCGGCCGGCCGGTCGCGGAGGGAGTAAGCTGGTCCCGGCCCCGAGGGACACGGGCGACGGCCCGGAACCGGCCGCAAGGCGGGTACCGGGTTCGAAGCATCGGTCCGTCGGGGTCATTCTTGGTGGACGGTCGGGACGCTGCGGCGGCCCGGCGGCAGTCACCTCCAGCAATCCCTCGTTGCCTGGCGGCGAACCTTTATTTGGAGTTGCGAGCGCCTGCCCCAGGCCTTAACCTTGGCCCCGGCCCAGAAGGACGGGCGCGGAGCCGGTCGCCAGACCGAGTTCAATGGTCGTTCGGCGGGGGGACTTTATCCACCGTTTCCACAGGCTACGCACAGTCGCCTGCGCTCCCGCGGCCGCCCGGGCCGGGTCTGCCTCCGCCCCAACCGAACCCGAGGCCGGGCTCAGAGGGTGGGCAGGAGGGCGGTGTTGTTGATCGAGATGGCGGTCAGCGAGACCACGCTGATCTGGATCAGCAGCAGCAGCACCCGGTAGAGCCGGGCCGGCCCCCGGGCGTCCCCCGCCCGGGCCCAACGCAGCGTGATCACCATGGCAATCGCGAGCGCGATCACCAGCGAGAGCTTGACGAGGAAGAGGAGCGGTACGCCGCCCCGGCCGAGCATCTCGGACGTGATCGGCTGCGCCTCGTGGCCGCCCCGCCGCAGGTCGATGGCTGTCGTCAGCAGATCGGCGACCTGGGCCGCCACCAGCAGCCCGATCCACAGCGCCGCTCGGCGGCCGGAGGGACGGGGTGGTTCCACCCTGGTTCTGACGCCGTGCATTCCGGGTTACCTGCCTCGGTCAGCCTGCTAGAAGCGGCGGCCGCGCACGCGCTCGATGGCGAAGCTGGCCGTATCGGCGATCAGCATGACCGCCATCACCCCCGCCTCGAGCGGGTCACCCACCACGACGTCGACGGCGTCGACCAGCGAGCCCGCCATGTTCGTGCAAAGCACCAGGATACCGGCCTCCTTGATCTCGCGCACCGCCGCGCTGATGTCACCGCCCATCAGCGCCCCCGCCAGCACCAGCACCCGGGCCCTGTGGAGCCGGGCCACCGCCCGCACCGCCGCCGCCAGCGGTTCCTCGCCCACCAGGGGGATGGTGTCGACCGAGATTCGCTCGCCCCGGATGTTGTGGCGGTCGGCTTCGGCAATCGCGCCCTGCGCCACCACCCCGACCTGGGCCCCCCCGCCGATCACGATCACCCGCTTCCCGAAGACCTGGAGGAAGGACGGGACCCGGATCACCGCCTGCACCAGGTCGACCCGCTCCAGATCCGCGATCAGGCCCTCGGCGTCGCCGGGCACCTCCAGCTCGACCTGGGTCTCACCAACCGCGGACGTCGCGATGTAGGCGATGTTGGCGCCGCGGCGGTAGATGACCTCCGACACGCGGTACAGCGCCCCCGGCTCGTCGCGGGTGACGATCACCAGGGCGAGGCCGGACCTCGAGCCGGGTTCGGGGCTCAGTAGATCTCGGTGTCCGGCGTCACCGCTTCCAGCCACCGGCGGCACGAGGTCAGGAAGCGGGCGGCGGAGAGACCGTCCAGCACCCGGTGGTCGAAGCTGAAGCAGAGGTACATCATCGGCCTGATCCCGATCATGCCCTGAACCGCCACCGGCCGCTCCACGATCGCCTCCATGGTCAGGATGCCGGCCTGCCCGGGGTTGATGACCGAGTAGCTGAACAGGGTGCCGAAGGTGCCCGAGTTGTTGACGGTGAACGTGCCTCCGCTGAGATCGTCGGCCTTGAGCCGCTTGGCGCGGGCGCGCCCGGCGAGGTCGTTGACGGCCCGGGCCAGCCCGGCCAGCGAGAGGCTGTCCGCGGTCTTGATGACCGGGACCAGCAGGGTGTCCTCGAAGCCCACCGAAACGCCCAGGTTGACCTGCCGGTGGACCAGGACCTCGGTCTGGTTGAAGGTGGCGTTGACACCCGGGTGCTCGCGCAGCGAGGCGACCGCGGCGCCGATCACGTAGGGCAGGTAGGTGAGCGGGAAGCCCTCCCGCTCCTGGAACTGGCGCTTGCCGGCCGCGCGGTTGGCGACGACCCCGCTCATGTCCACCTCCTGGGTCTGCCAGGCGTGGGGGATCGTCGTTTTGGAGCGGACCATGTTCTCGGCGATCAGCTGGCGGATGCGGGTCAGCGGGATCGCCTCGTCGCCGGTCCCGGCCGGGGCCGGCGGCGCTTGCTCCGGGGTCGGGGTCGGGGCCGCCGCGGTCGGGGCGCCCGGCCCGGCGGCGGGCGCGGGCGGCGGCTGAGAGGCGGCCTCAACGCTGAGGCGGACGTCCCGCTTGGTCACGCGACCGCCGAGTCCGCTGCCCCGCACCTGGGCCAGGTCGACACCGCTCTCCTCGGCCAGCATCAGGACCGCCGGTGAGAAGCGATGCTCCGCGCCCTGCCCGCCCCCGGCCGGGGCGGCCG
>JBBSHA010000126.1:0-6719 GCA_038253595.1 Candidatus Dormibacterales bacterium | reverse complement strand
GTGTCACGGCCGCGGGCCGGGTGGTCCGCGTCTTCAGCTCGGAGGCGCCCGGCCTGGCGGCACACTGCTCCAACGCCGCCTCCTACGCGACCGCCCACCCGGGCGTCGCCCTGCTCGCGCCCTGGCCGGAACCGGTGGGCGGTTTCAGGCTGCGCACGTACAGCCTGGACGTGGCTCCCGAGCCGGGCCGGTTCGGCCGGATCTGGCGCTCCAGCAACCTCATGATCAACTACCTCGACGTTTCCCACGGACCGCGCGACATCACCAAGATGTCACCCCACAATCACCCCGATTTCGAGCAGGGCTCGCTGGTCCTGGACGGCGACTGGTGCCACCACATCCGCTGGCAGTGGACGCCGGACATGAACAGCTGGCGCGACGACGAGCACGAGCTGTGCGCGGGTCCCTCGCTGACGGTGATTCCGCCTCCCGCCATCCACACCTCGCAGGCGGTGGGGGCGGGCGCCAACCAGATGGTCGACATCTTCTCGCCGCCCCGGGTGGATTTCTCCGAGAAGCCGGGCTGGGTGCTGAACGCGGAGGAGTACCCGATGCCGCGCGGGTGACACTCACGGCTCCTGGTCGAGGAATCTCCGCCAGGGCGCCGGGGGCGGTCCCGCAGCCGTGATCTCGGCGTACGAGCGGGCCCGGCGGGCGGCCACGCCCACCATGTCCCAGGCCGCCGCCGGCCGCGCCGCCAGGTAGGCGTCCAGCTCGGCGATCGCCTCCACGAGGACGGCCGGACCCCGCATCAGGAGGGCGCTGGTCATCTCCACCGCCCGCGCCCCGCTGAGCAGGAAACGGGCCACGTCGAGGCCGGACCGGGCACCGTTGGTGCCCACCAGCGGCAGGCCCGGCAACGCCCGGTGGACCCTGCTCACCCAGTAGAGGCTGAGGGGCAGCGACCAGGGCCCGCCCACCGCCCCCCACGAGCCAAGCACCGGATCCCAGCTCGCCAGGTCGGGCATGAAGCCCTGGTGGCGGCCGATCAGCGTGACCGCGTCGGCGCCGGCCCCAGCGGCGGCGGCGGCCATCCCGGCCACGTCGTCGGCCTGGCCCAGCTTGACCACCAGCACCGTGTCCGGGATAGCGGCGCGGACCGCGCGCGTGTACTCGGCCACCCCCTCGCCCAGCGTCAGCCGGCGGATCGCCCCGTCGGCGGCCTCACCGGCGTGGGGCGCCCCCACGTTCAGCTCCACGCAACGCACCGCCCCGGCCATCTGGGCCGCAATCCGGGCTGCGGGGGCGGCGCCGGCTACGGTGATGCTGGCGAACACGTACGAGCCCAGCTCGCGGGCGCGGGCGTCCGTGCGGGCGAGCACCCCCAGCCAGTCATCGAGTTCGACCTGGGCCAGGCCGGAGCGGTTGAGGAGGGTGTCGGCCCGGCCGGGCCGCGCCCAGTCACCGACGGTCCAGTCCGGACCCAGCAGTGCGTAGTCGGCGATGTCGAGCTGGCGGGCGGCGGCCGCGGATTCGTTGACCGACTTGGCCACCACGGCGCCCGCGCCCGCCTCCAGGCAGGCGCTGATGCCGGCCTCGGTCATCGTCAGCTCGCCGGACCCGGCCAGCACCGGGTTGACCAGCGCGAGCGGGCCGATCCGGGTGGCGAGTCGAGCTGAGGATCGATTCATGGTCGGCGGGCGCCGGCCCGCTCCCAATATGGCAGCGTCGGGCAGCGCCCCGGGCCGCGCTGGGCGCCGGGTCCGGTTCGGTCAGCGCTGCCGGTGCTCTCGGCCACGCACCTGGACGCCCGCCACGCGCGCCACCAGGACCTGATCAGAGCAGGCCATCGGCCGCGTCCTCCGCGTGGCGGCCGGGATCGCGCCCGGCGGGATCGTGGAAGCCGCCCCCACCGGGGAGCTCCAGGACCACCCGGGTCCCCGCCGCCAGCACCTGGCTCACCTTCGGCTCCAGAGCCTGGCCGTTGGCGGTGTGGAGCGCCCCCCGGCTGCCGGACCCACCGCCCCGGTAGCCGGCCGGGCCTGCCTGGAGGTGGTCGCAGAGCACGGACACCGCGAATGGCTCGCCGGTGCGAACCTCGATCTCGATCTCCTGACCGAGGCCGCCGCGATAGCGGCCATCCCCGCCCGACCCGGGGCGGAGGGCCTTGCGCCGGATCACCACCGGCGACGACGCCTCGATCACCTCGACCTGGGAGGCCTGGATGCCGCTCGGGAAGCTGGTCGCGGAGAGGCCGTCGCGGTCCGGCCGCGCGCCGGTACCGCCCGAGTTGAACATGACCGCCACGAACCGGTTCCGGCCCTGGCCGCGGAGCATGGTCAGCCAGATGTTGCCAGAGCCCTCGGCCACGACCCGCTCCGGGAGCACCTGCGCCAGGGCGCCGAAGACGGCGAAGGGTAGCAGGTGGCCGACGATGTGACGGGCTGCCACCGGGGCCGGGAAGCGCGGGTTCAGCACCGAACCCTCGGGCGCGCTCACCCTCACCGGCCGGAAGCTGCCCTCGTTGTTGGGCACCTGGGGGCAGATCGCGCACTTGAGCGCGAAGTTGGTGTAGGCGGTCGTGTAGTTGAGCACCACGTTCATGCCCCGCGCCGTCTGCGCCGAACTGCCGCTGTAGTCGGCCTCGATCGCGCCCCCCCGGACGCTGAGGTGGCAGCGGATCGTGAGCGGCTCGTCGAGCCCGTCGGTCACGATGGAGTGCTCGTACTCACCGTCCGGCACCGCCCGGATCGCCGCTCTCATCGCCGTCTCCGAGCGGCGCAGGATCTCGCCGCCCAGCTCGTCAAGGTCGGTCATCTCGAACTCGGCGAGATAGCCGAGCAGGCGCTCAGCACCGACCCGGTTGCCCGCCACCTGGGCCTGGAGATCTCCCAGGACCTCGGCCGGGGCCCGGACGTTGGCCGCCAGCAGGTCCAGGAGCGACTGGTTGGGCCGGCCCCTGTCGTAGAGCTTCATCAGGGGGATGTAGAGACCCTCCTCGTAAACCTCGGACGCGTCCGCGGAGAGGCCGCGACCGCCGATGTCCATCGCGTGGCAGCAGTTCCCGAAGTAGCCGGCCAGCGTGCGCCCCCGGAACACGGGCGTCACCACCGAGAGGTCGTTGAGCTGGCCCGAGGTCATCCAGGGGTCGTTGGTGATGAGAACGTCGCCCGGGCGCAGGGTCGCGCCCGGGAAGCGAGCCAGGAAATGACGCATGCCGGTAGCCAGCGAGTTGATGTGACCGGGCGTGCCGACGGCAGCCTGCGCCAGCATCCGGCCCCTGGTGTCGAAGACGGCGGCGCTGAGGTCGGCCGACTCGCGGACAACGGGGGTGAACGAGGTCCGCATCAGCGCCGCCGCCTGCTCCCCGGTGACGCCGATCAGCCGGCTCCAGAGGATCTCCAGGGTCACCGGGTCGAGCCGCCGGGCGCGTTCAGCCAACTCTCACCTCGAGATTGCCCGACGCCTGGACGGTGGCGGTGCCGCCCCGACCCAGCACGACGGTCGACTCGTCCTCCTCGATGATCGCCGGACCCGCCACGGCCTCGCCGGCGGCGAGCCGGTAGCGGTCCCACACCGTGTGGGGGACGAAGCGGCGGCGCTCGAAGCACCAGGCCTCCCGCCGGCCCTTGCGGGCGCCGCCCCGGGCCGGCGCCGGGGCGCTGGTCCGCAGGACCGGCTGCCGACCGCGCACCCGCAGCCGCCACGTCATCACCTCCGGTTCCACCCCCGGTGGCCGGCGTCCGTACAGGGCCCGATAGGCCTGCTCGAAGGCGGCCCGCACCTGCCGCGCAGGAGCCCGCCGGTCGAGCGCAGCGCCCAGTGCGACGCCGATGGTCTCGCCCTGGCCGACGTGGCGGACGTCGCACGCCAGCTCCAGCCGGATCTCGCCGGCCTCGGCGCCGGCCGCAACCAGGCGACGCCGGCCCTCCCGCTCCAGCCGGCGGAGGGCCGACCGGACCGCGGCCCAGTCGGTGCGGCAGAGCGGACCGGGAAGGCTCTGCACGAAGTCGAAGGCGGGCGGGCCGGTGAGCAGCCCGACGGCGGATGCGACGCCCGCGCTCGGCGGGTAGATGACCCGGCGCATCCCGAGCGCGGAGGCCACGCCCCAGGCGTGCACGGGCCCCGCCCCGCCCGTGGCGACCAGGGCCACCCGGCGGAGGTCGCGGCCGCGCTCGATCGAGTGGATGCGGGCCGCCCCGGCCATCGCTTCGTTGACGACCCGGTGGATGCCGGCGGCCGTCTCTGCCGCGGACAACCCGAGCCGGCCGCCCAGGCGGCCCACGGCCGCCAGCGCACGCTGCCCATCCAGGGCCATCCGGCCGCCGAGGAAGAACCCGGGATCCAGGTAGCCGAGGACCAGGTCGGCATCGGTCACCGTCGGCTGCTCGCCGCCGTGCCCGTAGCAGGCCGGGCCCGGCTCGGCGCCCGCACTCCCCGGTCCCACCCGGAGCGTCCCGAGCGGCCCCACCTGGGCAATCGAGCCACCCCCGGCGCCGATCTCGATCAGGTCGATCACGGGTACCCGGAGCAGCAGGCCGCTGCCCTTGGCGAAGCGGTCGGCCCTCGCCACCTCGTGCTCGCGCGCGAGCAGAGGCACGCCCCCCTCGACCAGGCACGCCTTGGCCGTCGTGCCGCCCATGTCGAAGGCCAGAACGTCCTGCCGGGAACCGCTGCGGGAGCCGAAGAAGGCGGCGCCGAGGGCGCCGGCGGCCGGGCCCGACTCGGCCATCCGCACCGGGTGGTCGGCTGCCGTCCCGGTGGCCGCCAGGCCGCCCGTCGACAGCATGATGTGGAGCGGCGCGCGGATGCCGAGGGCGTCGAGCCGGTGCCGCAGAATCCCCAGGTAGCGCCGGATGGCCGGCAGCACGTAGGCGTTGGCGGTCGTGGTCGAGGCCCGGATCAGCTCGCCCACCTCCGGCACCAGGTCACTGGAAAGGGTGACCGGGATCCCCGGCAGTTCCGCACGCAGGGTCTCGCCGACTAGGCGTTCGTGGCCAGCGGCGCGGTAGGAGTTGAGGAGGCACACGGCCACCGATTCCACCCCCTGGGCCTGCAGATCCGCGGCGATCTCGCGCACCTGCTCCGCTCGCGGTGCGGACTCCACGGTGCCGTCCGCGAACACCCGCTCGTCGACCTCCCAGCGCAGCCGCCGCGGCACCAGGGGCCGGGGTAGGTCCAGGAACAGGTCGTACATGTCGTAGCGATGCTCCCGGCCGATGTCGAGCACATCCCGGAACCCGGCGCTGGTGACCAGCCCGGTGCGCGCCCCCCGGCGCTCGATGAGGGCGTTGGACACCAGCGTCGTGGCGTGGATCACCTCCGCGATCGCCGGCGGATCGGTGCTTTCTCCGAGCAGCTGGCGAAGGCCGCGCTCAACGCCCTCGCTCGGATCGCCGGGGGTGGTCAGCGTCTTGGCCCGGGCGATCAGGCGGCCGCCATCGGCGAGCACCAGGTCGGTGAAGGTGCCGCCGATGTCGACCGCGACGCGCCGTCGGCTCACCACGAAGGCAAGGCTAACGCCAACCCTCGCCGGCGGATCATTCGGCCCTGGCGCCCGGGCCGCGGCCGGGCGCCGGTCACTCCTCGGCGGTGGGGGCGGCCTCCTTGCCACGCTGCGCCAGTTCCTCCACGATCGAGGAATCGGCCAGCGTGGTGGTGTCACCCAATGCCCGGTTCTCGGCCACGTCGCGCAGGAGCCGGCGCATGATCTTGCCCGACCTCGTCTTGGGTAGGTCCGGGGTGAACACGATGCTGGCCGGGGCGGCGAACTTGCCGATCCTCGTGGCCACGTGGTCCCGGAGCTCGCGGAGCATCTCCGGATTGCCCTCGTCGCCGCCCTTCAGCGTCACGAAGGCGACGATCGCCTGGCCGGTCTGGGCATCGGTGCGGCCGCACACCGCCGCCTCGGCCACCTTCTGATGATCGACCAGGGCGCTCTCCACCTCGATCGTCGAGATGCGGTGGCCGGACACGTTCATGACGTCGTCCACCCGCCCCATCAGCCAGAAGTCACCGTCCTCGTCAACCCGGGCCCCATCGCCGACGAAGTAGGTGTCGGGGTACTTGGACCAGTACGTCTCCCGGTAGCGGGCGTCGTCGCCGAAGATGCCCCGCAGCATCGCGGGCCAGGGCCGCCGGATCACCAGGTAGCCACCGCCCCCCGGCGGCACCACCTCGCCCTTATCGCTGAAGACGGCCGCATCCACGCCCGGGAAGGGCCGGGTGGCGGAGCCGGGCTTGAGGGTGGTGACCCCCGGCAGCGGGCTGATCAGGATCATCCCGGTCTCGGTCTGCCACCAGGTGTCGACGACCGGCGTGCGGTCGCCGCCCACGTGCTCGCGGTACCAGACCCAGGCCTCGGGGTTGATCGGCTCGCCGACCGTGCCCAGCAGCCGGAGGCTGGAGAGGTCGTGCTTCTGGGCGTGCTCGGGACCCCACTTCATGTGGGCCCGGATGGTGGTCGGCGCCGTGTAGAGGATGGTTGCCCGGTAGCGCTCGATGATCTTCCACCAGCGCTCGTGGTCGGGGAAGTCCGGGGTCCCCTCGTAGAGGACGCTGGTGGTCCCGTTGCAGAGCGGCCCGTACACGATGTAGCTGTGGCCTGTGATCCAGCCGATGTCGGCGGCGCACCAGTAGATCGAATCGGGCTTGATATCGAAGATGTAGTGGTGGGTGGTGGCGACCCCGGCCATGTAGCCGGCCGTGGTGTGGATGATCCCCTTGGGTCGGGCCGTGGTGCCGCTGGTGTTCATGACGAAGAGCAGGTCCTCCGAGTC
>JBBSHA010000125.1:0-6751 GCA_038253595.1 Candidatus Dormibacterales bacterium | reverse complement strand
GGATCGTCGCATCGACGTCGACCTTCCCCTCGACCGCAGCGTTGGTGACCTGGTCCCTGAGCTGCTGCGCGCCCTGGGGCCGCCCAACCCCGACGCGGTCGACCCCGCCCAGTGGGAGCTCGGGCCGGCGGGCGGCCGGCCACTGCCGGCGGCGTTTCTGCTCGCGGATTGCGGGGTGCGGGACGGGACCGTGCTCCAACTGAGGGATGTGACCGGCGCCCCGCCGGCGGTCGCCGCCGACCCGCCACCCCCCGACCCGGCCTCGCCAGCGGTTGGGCCGGCCTCGCCGGCCGTCGACCCGGACCTGCCGGTCGTCAACGCGGTCCCGCCGTCGGTGGAGCCGGTCCCGCCGCCCCCCCCCGCCGCCGCCCCGCCGGCGCCCGCGGTCCCCGCCCCACCGGCCGCAGCCGCGGCTCCGCCCCAGATCCAGGACGACGGGCTCACGCCCCGGCGCCGGGTGAGGGCGGTGCTGCCGCTGCAGCCCAGCCGGGCGGAACGGGTGGCCGGGGTGTTGCAGGCGATCGTGGCCAAGCCCCGTACCGGCAGCGGCGCCCGGGGCGCCCATCTGCCCCCCGGAACCCCGCTCAGCCCCACCAAGCTGACCGCCCAGCACTCCCCCTCAATGCTCGACCGCATCCGCCAGAGCTGGCGCAGCAGCGACTACCTGGCCCGGCTGGAGACCTCGATCGCGGCGCCTCAGCTGGGGCGCTGCGTGACCATCGCGGTTGTCTCACCCAAGGGTGGGGTGGGCAAGACCACCGTCACGGCGCTGCTCGGAACGCTCTTCGCCATGGTTCGCCGAGACCGCATCGTGGCCATCGACACCAACCCCGACTTCGGCTCGCTGGGCCGGATCCTGGCCCCCGACCACGGCGTCTTCGTGGACGATCTGCTGGCCATCCTGGACCGGCCCACTCTCACGGTGACCGAGCTCGACGCCAAGCTCGGCCGCACCGCCCACGGCCTGATGGTGCTGCCCGCGCCCACCGACCCCGGGCGCATGGCGCGAATCGACGAGGCGGCCTACACCCGGGTGGTGCGCCGCCTCCAGGACATGGTGGGCGTGGTCCTGCTGGATTGCGGAACCGGCCTCCGGGACCCCTCCTCGCGGGCCGCACTCAACACGGCCGACCAGGTCGTGCTGATCTCCGACGAGGTTCCCTCCACCGCCAGCCTGGTGGCCGAGGCGGCCTCGCTCCTCAACGCCGAGGGGGCTCCCATCTGGCTGGTTATCAACAAGTCACGGGGCTCCAACCAGATCAACCTCGACGCGTTCGAGACCTACGTCCCCCAGGCCCGGGGCCTGGTCCTGGTACCCGACGAGCCGCAGGCGGCCGACAGCCTGCCCGCCCAGACGTTCGACTGGCGGGACGCCCCCCGGGGCTGGCGCCGCTCGGTCCGGGAACTGGCGACCGCGCTGGTGGCCGACTGGTCCCGCCTCGGCGCCGTCCGCTGAGCCGGCCGCCGGGATCAGTGCAGGCGGCAGAGTACGATAGTCAGCCGGATCGGGGAGTAGCGTAGCCCGGCAGCGCACTTGGCTGGGGGCCAAGGGGTCGCGGGTTCGAATCCCGCCTCCCCGACCACTCCGCGTCGCGCTAACCTCAACATATTGGGGTACGAAGGGCTGGCGCCCCAACATAGGGGGCTGGCATCATCGGCTTCGGCCGATGACATCGCGGGATTTGAACCCGGGTGCAGCGGCGGGTCGAGCTGAAAACGGCAGGAGTAATCGGCGCCTTGGCTTCTCCCGCCTACGCGTTCGTCGGCGCGTCGGCGCAGGGCGCGTCCGCGAGGTGGTGTCGGGTTGGGTGGGAATGCTCAAGATCGAGCGCGTCGAGGCGGCCCTGCTCGTCCCGCCTTGCCCGGTCTGCGACGTGTCCTTTGGACACGTCGCGCGGATCCTCGACGATCATGGAATCACACGGTCGCCGTCTACGTCCAGGCCTTCAGGCACGTGGCCGAGTCGATGCGGGTGCCGAGAGCGCTGGTCACGCAGCATCCGGTCGGCCGCACGCTGGGCGCGCCCGGGGATGCCGAAGCCAGACAGCGATCCTTCGAGCCGCACTTCGCCTGCTCGACACATCGCCGGCGCCGCCACGGTAGAAGCGCCTTCTCGGCGAATACGACGAACGACGGCTGGCGGCAGCCACGGCGGCCGCCGCCAACCATCCCTATCTCAGCGAGGCAGCTTCGCCGCGCTTGCCTCATCGAGGGTGAAGCTGAATTGGCGCAGCTTACCCCCCGGCCCGAGCCTCGCGCGCGTCGTGCCGCTCGCCGGGTCGAGGCCCAGGCTCCGGAACACGTCGTTGCTCACATCCGTCTCCCACACGATCTCGTCGCCCGCGGTCGTGAAACCGCGCGAGTCGACGTGGAACCCGGGCAGAAACGCGTCCACGAAATGGGCTATCTCCTCCCGCCCCTGGTAGCGGCCCCGCCCTGGCGGAGGGGGCGCCGGAATCAGGTCGACGACGCTGTCATCGTCCACCGCCTCCAGGATCGCCTCGCGGTTGCCGCTGTTCCAGAGCGAGTCGAAGCCCAGCACGAACTCCTTCGGATCGATCGCCATCTCTTTCAGTCCTCCTTCAGGCCGGCCGGCACCGGAGCCGCGCCCAATTGCTGCACCATGCCGAACATGTCCATGACCGCGCGGTGCTCGACGACGCGGCCACCGCTGAGTCGGTAGATGCTGATCCACTCGACCTCGAGCGAGCGGCCATTGGCCGAGATACCGAGCCAGGGCAGACCGCCCTGGTTGGTCCCGCGCATCCGGCAGCGCACCGCGACCAGGTCGCCGGAGCCGATGATCTCCATCATGGTCACGCGCCGGTCCGGGAACGCTTGAATGGCGGCCTGGTGCGCCAGCTTCGCCCCCTCAATGCCAGGTGGCAGGCCGGGTACCGCGCTGTGCGCCACGAAGTCCGGGGCGAAGTGCTGGTCGAGGGTGCCGAGGTCGCCCCGGTCCCAGGCTTCCTCGATCCTCCGGACGATCTCCTCGTTCTCGCTGCTCAAGATCCTTTCCTCCTTCGTTGCCTGCCACGGCAGGTGTGGATGAATACGCGTCCCCGAGCTTGGCCGCGGGCCGTGAGAAGGGCGTGAGAAGCCGGGCACGCGTGCAGCTCCGGCTGCTCGGCCGCCCCGAGCTCACGCGCGACGGTGTGCCGGTGCGGCTGGCGACGCGCAAGGCGACGCTGCTGCTGGCGCGGCTGGTGGTGGAGGGCCCGCAGTCGCGCGAGTCGCTGGCGACGCTGCTCTGGCCCGAGGCCGATGACCAGCGCAGCCGGGCCAGCCTGCGGCGGGCGCTGGCCTACGTCAGGGACGGGTTCGGGCGCGACCTGGGGGTGTTGATCGCCACGGGTGGTGAGGTCGCGCTCGGCGCCGGGGTCGAGACGGACCTGAATGCGGTCCGCAGTGCCATCCAACCGACGGCGTCGATTCGGTTGCTCTCGGAGGCGGTGGACGCCTGGCGGGGCGAGCTGCTCGAGGGGATCCTGGTCGACGAGGAGGAGCTGGACGCCTGGCTCGCGCAGGAACGCGCCAGCTGGAGCCGGCGGCTGGCGGGCGCGTGCGAGCGGCTGATCGGGCTGCGATCGCAGGCCGGAGACTGGCCGGCCGTGGTCGAGACGTCCGAACGCTGGCTCGCGCGCGATCCGCTGGCAGAGACCGCGCACCGGGAGCTCATCCGCGGCCGACTCATGCATGGCGACCGGACCGCCGCGCTAGAGGCATACCGCCGCTGTGCCGAACTCCTTCGGCGTGACCTCGGTATCGAGCCGTCGGCGTCCACTCGGGCGCTGGCTGAGCAGGCAGAAACCCGGATTGAGCCGGTAACCGTCAGGGCAGCGGACGGGCGCCGGCCCGAGGTCCCGATGCTGGGGCGGGAGCGAGAGCACGCGCTTCTGGTCCAGGGCTACGAGCGGGTGGACGGGGGGGCGGCCGAGCTGGCCCTGGTCCGCGGTGAGGCCGGGATCGGAAAGACGCGCCTGGTCCAGGAGTTTGCCCGCTGGGTCCGCACGAGGCGGGCCGAGGTGCTGGCGGCGGCCGGATTTCCCGCAGGGGAGCGCCTGGCCTACCACGCGCTGCGGGACGCCCTCCCAGGCGGGGTGAGTACAGCCTCCCACGCCGACCAGCGGGCACTCTTCGAAGCCGCTGCAGACCGCCTCGAACTCGCCGCCGGGCACCGGCCGCTGGTGTTGCTGCTCGACGACCTGCAGTGGGTGGACGCCGACTCGCTCGAGCTGCTGGCCTTCGCGGCCGCCCGGTTGAGCCGGGCCGGCCGTCGCTTCCTGCTGGTCGTGACCGCTCGCGAGGAGGATCTCTCCGGCAGTACGCGGCTGCGGGAGTGGCTGGCGCGGGCGACCCACGACCTTCCTCTGTTCGAGGTGCGCCTGCATCCGCTCAGCCCCGCCGAGGCGGCACGTGTCGTCGAGCAATGGCCGGACCCGACCCCTCGCGGGGCGGACCGCCTGCCGGAGGTGACCGGCGGCCGCCCGCTGCTGCTGATCGAGAGCCTGCGCTACCTGGCCGCCGGTGGTGATCCGGATGTCGTCGCGCCGGGAATCCGGGAGTCGATGCTGGCCCGCCTGGCTGCGCTGCCCGGCGACGCGGCGCGGCTTGCGGGAGCGGCGGCAGTCGTGGAGAGGCCGGCCTCGCTCGCCGAGCTCGCCGGCGTGGGCGGCGTCGAATTGGAGAGAGCGGCCGAGGCCCTCGAGCAGCTGCTCTCCCGACGCGTTCTGGAGGGCGACGGCGCCTACGCCTTCAGCCATGAAATGCTGCGCCAGTGCGCCTATGGAGCGCTTGGTCCGGAACGGCGCCGCACACTCCACCGCGCCGCCCTCGAGGTGCTGTCGCCGGCCGGGGACGCCACCCCGGCGGAGTTCGCGCACCACGCCGAGTTGGCGGGGGAGCTGGAACGGGCACTGGACCTCCGGCTGCGGGCGGCGGAGGAGGCCATGGCCATGCCCGCTTACCGAGCGGCCGCCGAGCACTTCCGGGCGGCCATCGCCATCCGTCCCGGCGACGGCGCGGCCTGGCTGGGCCTGGGGCGGGCGGAGGAGCTGTCGGGCCGCAGCAGTCTGGCCGCGGGGACCTACCGGATGCTCGCCGAGCGGGCGCGGGCGGCCGGAGACGCCGCGGAGGAGGCCGCGGCCCTGGTCCGCCTGGCCGAGCTGGCCGGGCGGGACCTCACGGCTTCGCCGCCCAACGAGCTCTTCGAGGAGGCCGGGGCGGCGGCGGCCGAGTCAGAGGACGAGGCGATTGGGCTGGAGGCGCGGCTCGCGCAGGCCCAGGTGCTCGCCTATCACGGCGAGCTGCGCCGGGCCGGGGCGCAGGTGGAGGCCGCCGAGCGTGAGGCCCGCCACCTGGGGCGGCAGGATCTGGTCGCCCGCTGCCTGAACCTCGGCGCCTTCGTGCACCAGGCCGCGGCGCGCTGGCAGGCGGCGCTGCCGCTGGCGCGAGCGGCCGCGTCGGCATATCGCGAGCTCGGCGAGCCGCTGATGCGGCTGGACTCCATCGGCTACGAGGTCGCCGCGCTGGTGTTTCTTGGCCGCTGGCGCGAGGCGCTTCGTCGTGTGGTCAGGCCGCTGGAGGAAGCGCGGCGCCTGGGGAATCCGTGGGCCGTCTGCAACCTCTCGCTGGTGGAGGCCTGGGCACTGCGCGACGGCGGCCGTCTGAATGAGGCGCTCGCGTCCGCCCGCCGCGGGCTGGAGTCCGGCACGCAGTCCGGGTTCGAGCCGCTGCGAGCTCTGAACGGCGCCCTCGCGGGACGCTGTCTTCGTGAGCTTGGCGATGTCCGGGGAGCTCTCGTTCTCCACTCCGAGTTGATGGAGCTTGCGGGTGGCATGGACGGCGTCATGCCGCAATGCGTCGCAGAGGAACTCGTCTGCGATCACGCCGCGCTCGGCGATTGGGAAGAGGCCGCGCGGTGCGCGGGACGGGCCATCGCGGCCTGGGGCGAGATGCGCATGTTCGCGTTCGTCTCACTGTGGGTTGTGGCCGACGCCCGGCTCCGATCCGGTGCCCGTTTCATCACCCCGAAGCTGCCTGCCGGCAAGCGCTATGACCTGGTTCGCCTGCGGACTCAGGCGGTAGTGGCAAGGCACTCCGGATCCCAGGAGAGGGCAATCGAGTGCCTGCGCGAGGCCCTCGGGGTGGCCAAGGAACTCGAACTTCCGGTCGAAGTCGGCTCCCTCCGCGAGGACCTGGCCAGCCAGTCGTCGCCGCAAGGGGCGAGCTCCCGGCGCAAATAGTTGCGCGGGGAACGCCGTGCGGAACTGGCGCCAGAACGCCTTGAACCCCTCCCGGCCTGGCGGCCGGTCGGGGGCCGGGTCGTGATCCACGAAGTCCGTCGCCACCACCTCGTCGATCGCGCCGAGGTTGCCGCCGGCCGCGGGCCGCGATCCCGGCCGCTAGCTGGCGGCGATGTGGTCACCTCGCGACCAGATCAGCTGGCGGCCCGGAAGGCGGCATACCTCTCCTCCAGGGCGTCGGGGCTCGGCTTCCAGTCGGCTCGCGAGGGGACCAGAAGCTTCTGGCCACGTATCTGCTGCAGCCCGTGGCGCAGCATCGGGCCGTCGTGCTCTTCGAGAATGTCGGCCCGGACATCGATCACGAGATCGGGGCGCACGCCGAGTATGTGGACTTCGAACGCCGCGTGGTGCAGCTTGCACAGCGCCAGTCCGTTGGATACGACCGGGTGGCCCTGCGCCTCCCCGTCGCCGACGATGTGGGCCGCGTCGAGCAGTTCTTGGTGGCG
>JBBSHA010000124.1:0-6912 GCA_038253595.1 Candidatus Dormibacterales bacterium | reverse complement strand
CTGGCCGACGACATGGGCCTGGGCAAGACCGTGGAGGCGATCTGCCTGCTCGCCGGGCGCTGCGGCGATCGTCCCCACCTGGTCGTGTGCCCGACGTCGCTGCTGGGCAACTGGGCGCGCGAGCTGGCCCGCTTCGCGCCCGAGGTCCCCGTCCTGCCTCATCACGGGACGGATCGCGGGCTCGGTTCCGCCTCGCTGCCAGGGGGCGGCGTCGTCATCACCAGCTACAGCCACCTGCGCCAGGATGCCGCCCTCCTGCAGGCGGTGGATTGGGACGTGGTCATCCTCGACGAGGCTCAGCAGATCAAGAATCCCCAGGCCCTGGCGACCCGGGCCGCGGCCGGTCTCAACGCTCTGGTCCGGGTGGCGATGACGGGCACCCCGGTCGAGAACCGGCTCGAGGACCTCTGGTCGCTCATGGACGTGACCAATCCCGGCCTGCTCGGGAACCGCGCCCGGTTCCGGCGGCGCTTTGCGGTGCCGATCGAGGAGCACCGCTCGGAGCCCGCAGCGCGCACCCTGAGCCGGGTGATCCAGCCTCACCTCCTGCGCCGGACCAAGCGAGAGGTCGCCCCCGACCTGCCGCCCAAGCTGGAGTCGACCGTGATCTGCACCCTGACCCGGGAGCAGGCGGACCTCTACCGGCGCTGCCTCCGCGATGCCTTCGACTCCGGACTGGGAACCGGGATCACCCGGCGCGGACGTGTCCTCGCCCTGATCACCCGCCTCAAGCAGGCCTGCAACCACCCCGAGCAGGTGGCTGCCACCGGCGGACCCCTGGGCGGCCGGTCCGGAAAGCTGGACCGGACCGCCGAGATGCTGGCCGAGGTGGTGATGGAGGGCGAGCGGGCGCTGGTCTTCACCCAGTACCGGGTCATGGGCAACCTGCTCTGCCGCCACCTGGCGGACGCGCTCGGGCTCCGCTCCGGGCCCTTCCTGCACGGTGGCCTCAGCCCTCCCGCGCGGGACGCGCTGGTCCAGGCCTTCCAGGGCGACGAGGCGGCCTGCCCGGTCCTGGTCGTCAGCCTGCGGGCCGCCGGCTTCGGCCTCAACCTGACCCGGGCGACGCACGTGTCCACTACGACCGCTGGTGGAACCCGGCGGTCGAGGACCAGGCCAGCGACCGCGCCCACCGCATCGGCCAGGAGCGCCCGGTCAACGTCTACGCGCTGGTCACGGGCGGCACCCTGGAGGAGCGCATCGGGCGAATCCACGCGACCAAGCGCGGCCTCACCGCGGCGGTGGTCGGCTTCGCCCCGGCCGTCCTCGCCCTGCTGCCCGATCGCGAGCTGCGGGCCCGGCTGGAGCTGACGGCCGATCCCGAGGACGATGGCTGAGTTCGGCGCCACCCCTTGGGGTCTGGCCTGGCTGCGCCTGGCCGAGGCGGGTGACGGCCGCCACATCGATACCCGGCTGCCGCGAGCCCGGCGCCTGGCCCGGCACGGCGCCGTCCGGCAGCTCCAAATGGGCGCGGGATCGGTGTCGGCGAGCGTCGAGGCCCGCCATCCGCTGCCCGTCCAGATCAGGTTTCCGCTCTGGACCCATGAGCAGCGGATCGTTGTTCACCGATGCCTCCAGGAGGAGCCGGGGGCCCAGCTCGCGCTGGCGACGGGCGATGTGCCGGACCGGTCGAGGCCACGCTCAGGTTGCACGGGATCGCGGCCCAGCCCGCCTCCAAGAGCATCCAGGTCACCTGCCCCTGCCGGGAGCGGGCCGAGCCGTGCCTGCACGGTCTGGCGACCTGGTACGCGCTGGTGCAGCGGATCGACCAGGAACCGGCGCTGGCGTTCCAGCTGCGGGGGTTCGATCTCGAGCCCGAGCGTGGGCAGGAGTGGCTGGCGCTCGACTCGATCGACCCCGAGCTGTTCTTCGAGGGCCGGGCCGGCCGGCCGCCGCCCCAAGCGGGAAGCGACTCATCAGCTTAACAAGTGCTTACTGCATCCCGGCCCGGAAAGCCGTCCGGATCGCGCTAACGTTTCGCGCGTCATGACGGACAGCCGGGTGCGGACCGCGGCCGGATGAGAGAGCAGACCGCGCTGCTCCGCCAGCAGGCGGAGCTGCTGGAGGGAGCCCGCGACGCCATCATCCTTCGGGACTTCGAGAGCGGGCTCATCGAGTACTGGAACCAGGGCGCCACCAAGATCTACGGCTACGACCAGGCCGAGGCCGAGGGCCGCATCGTCCACGACCTCCTCAAGACCAAGTTCCCCAAGCCGCTGAAGCAGATCCTCGACGAGCTGGCGGACACCGGCTCCTGGGAGGGCGAGCTGATGCACGTCCGCAAGGACGGCAGCCTGATCGTGGTCGAGAGCCGCAACGTCCTGCTCCGCGACGACGACGGCCGCCCGCGCGCCCTGCTGATGATCAACCGCGACGTCACCCGCCGGCGCCGGGCCGAGGAGAGGCTGCGGGAGAACGAGCAGCGCTACCGCGTCATCTACGACCGTTCCCCGATCGGCATCTGCCGGGTGGCCCTCGACGGCACCCTCCTCGACATGAACGAGGCTCTGGAGGCGTTCCTGGAGATCGTCCCGCGGGGGGCGATCATCGGCCGCAACCTGTCCGAGATCACCCATCCCGACGACCTGGCCGCCAAGACCGCCCTCTACGGGGAGCTGGAGAGCGGCCTGCGCGACCGCTTCCAGCTCGAGAACCGCTACCTCACCGGCGCCGGCCAGGTGGCCTGGGGCAACCTCACCGTCTCCTCGGTGCGCGACACCGAGGGGCGCACCCTCTACTACGTGGCGATGGTCGAGGACATCCGGGAGCGCAAGCACGCCGAGCAGGAGCTGACGGCCGCCCTCCGCGCCGCCAAGGTCGCCAACGAGCAGCTGGAGCGCGTCAACAAGGAGAAGAGCATGTTCGTGGCGATCGTGAGCCACGAATTCCGGACCGCGCTCACCGGCATCCTCGGCTTCAGCGAGCTGATGCGCGAGGAGGAGCTGGGGGTGGCCGAGATGAAGGAGTTCGCGAGCGACATCGAGAAGGACGCCCAGCGCCTGAAGCGGATGATCAACGAGCTGCTCGACCTGGAGCGGATGGAGTCCGGCCAGATGACGCTGCGGCTCGACCACGTCGACGTCAACGGCCTGCTCCGCCAGGAGGCCGCCAAGATCGTCGGCAGCAGCCCCGCGCACCGGCTGGAGATGGACCTCGACCCCGACCTGCCCGCCGTCCTGTGCGACGGTGACAAGATCACCCAGGTGCTCAGCAACCTGCTCTCCAACGCCGTCAAGTACTCGCCCGAGGGGGGCGCCATCGAGATCCACAGCCACGCCGACGGCAACCTGGTCCACGCCACCGTCCGCGACCACGGCCTGGGAATGCCCGCCGAGGCGCTGAGGCGCGTCTTCCAGCGCTACGCCCGGATCGAGTCCAGCGCCACCCGCTACATCAAGGGCACCGGCCTCGGGCTGGCGATCGTCAGCCAGATCGTGGGTATGCACGGGGGCCGCGTCTGGGTCGAGAGCGAGCTGGGCCGGGGCTCGGTCTTCCACGTCGAGCTGCGGGCGAGCGGGCCGGAGGACTCGCTCTGAGCACCCGGCTCCTGTTCGCCGACGACGAGCAGCTGATCCGCAAGCTGGTGGCGGCCTTCCTGGGCCGCCGCGGCTACGAGGTGACGGTGGTCGAGAACGGTCGCCTCGCCTTCGAGGCCGCCACCAGGGCCGTCCCCGACGTGGTGATCACCGACGTCAACATGCCGGAGATGGACGGCCTCGAGCTGGTCCGCAGGCTGAAGGCCCATCCCGCCACCAGCCGGGTGCCGGTGATCGTGATGACGGCGACCAAGTCGCTCGGCGACATGGTCAGGCGCGAGGTGGGCGCGGACGCCTACCTGATCAAGCCGGTCCAGCTGTCGATGCTGGCGGCGACCGTCCAGGAGGTGATGGGGACCGTCCGGGCCCAGGCCTGAGCCCCAGGGCCGCGACCGGGGTCGGGGCCGCCGGCGGCGCGCCCGTTCCCGCGGCCGTCCTATCCTTCGGTCGGTGCGCCGCTTTGAGCTGGTGGTGGTGGGGGCCGGCATCGTGGGCCTGGCCGCCGCCCGGGAGTTGCGGCTCCGGCGTCCGGGCCTGCGCCTGGCCGTGCTGGACAAGGAGCGGCGGGTGGGAGCCCACCAGACCGGGCACAACAGCGGGGTGGTCCACGCCGGGGTCTACTACGCGCCCGGCAGCCTCAAGGCGCGCCTGTGCGTCGGCGGCGCCGCCGAGATGTACGCCTACTGCGAGGCGCGGGGCCTGCCCGTCGAGCGCTGCGGCAAGGTGATCGTGGCCACCCACGAGTCCGAGCTGGGCCGTCTCCAGGAGCTCCACCAGCGGGGCCTGGCCAACGGGGTCGAGGGCCTGGAGATGGTGGGCCCGGAGCGCCTCCGGGAGATCGAGCCCCACTGCGCCGGGATCCGCGCCCTGTGGTCGCCCAACACCGGGATCACCGACTACTCCCAGGTCGCCGCCGCCTACGCGCTGGACGTCCGCAACGCCGGCGGCGAGATCTGGACCGGCTGCGCGCTGACCGGGCTCCGCCAGGGCCCGGCCGGGGTCCTGCTGGAGACCTCGGCTGGGGAGATGGAGGCGGAGCGGGTGCTGACCTGCGGCGGCCTCCAGGCCGACCGGGTGGCGCAGCTCAGCGGCGCCGCGGCCCGGCCCCGGGTGGTCCCATTCCGAGGCGACTACTGGCAGCTGCGGCCGCCGGCCCGCCACCTGGTGCGCAGCCTGATCTACCCGGTGCCCGATCCCGGCTTCCCCTTCCTGGGGGTGCACGCGACGCGGCGGATCGGGGACGGCGCCGTCTGGCTGGGCCCCAACGCCGTGCTGGCGTTCGCCCGCGAGGGCTACGGCCGCTTCGATCTGCGCCCGGCCGACCTCTGGGAGTCGCTGGCCGACCCCGGTTTCCAGCGTCTCGCCGCCCGTCACTGGCGGATGGGTAGCGCCGAGATGTGGCGCGACTACAGCAAGGGTTCCTTCCTGCGCTTAGTGCAGCGCTACCTGCCGGTCGTGACCCGGGCCGACCTGGTGCCGGGGCCGTCTGGGGTGCGGGCCCAGGCACTCGACCCGGCGGGGGCGCTGGTCGACGACTTCATGGTCGACGTCCAGGGCGAGCGCATCCTCCACGTCCGCAACGCCCCCTCGCCCGCGGCCACCTCCTCACTGGCGATCGGCCGGCTGGTCGCCGATGCCGCGGCGAAGACCTTCTGGCAGCAGGCGGTCGAGTAGCCGGATGGGGAGCCCGATGACGGTGTCGAGGTCGCCCTCGAGTTCGCTCACGAAGGCCGACCCGCCGCCCTGGATGGCGTAGGCCCCGGCCCGGTCCAGCGGCTCGCCCCCGGCGATGTAGGTCGCCACCTCGGCGTCCCCCAGCTCGCGAAAGCGGACCCGGGTCCGGGCGTGCCCCCAGCGGATGTGGCCCCGGTGGTTGACCGCCACCGCCGTAATGACGTGGTGGTCCCGGCCGGAGAGCCGCTCCAGCATCCGGACCGCGTCCTCGGGGCCGGCCGGCTTGCCCAGCACCTCTCCGGCCACCACCACGATGGTGTCGGCCCCGATCACCACCTCGCCCTCGGCTCCCGCGGCCTTGGCCCGGGCCAGCGACTCGGCGTGGGCGGCGGGGTCACCCCCGGGAAACGGCCACTCGACGGCCCGGCTCGGCCGCACCGCGAAGGTGTACCCCGCGGCGCCCATCAGGTCGGCGCGCCGCGGGGAGGACGAGGCCAGGACGAGGTTAGGACGAGGCCGGACGCCGCGCCCCCAGGCCGGCCACCGACAGCCCGTAGTAGGCGACGGCGGCCAGCACGAAGCCGACCAGGAAGGTGAGGTCGCCGAACTGGGGCGCCCGCAGCGGCACCGGCCCGGTGTACAGGGCCTGGGCGCTGAACAGGTAGATGGAGACCGCCGCCCCGATCAGGAAGGCGATCGGGCCCGCCCAGTTGGTGTGGGAGCGGTCGTAGAAGATGGCCTGGTTGCCGAAGTCGCCCCGGCGCATCAGGTAGTCGACCACCACCACCGCGATCCAGGGTGCGATCCAGTAGGCGATGATGAGCAGGAACTCCTCGTACTTGCTGCCGGGGCCGCTGTTGCCGCCGTAGGCGACGATGAAGCCGACCACCGCGAAGGCGACCGCCACGATGGCGCGCCGGATGTGACCGGGGATCCTGATCCCCATGGTCAGGAAGGACATCGACCCGCTGTAGATGTTGATGACGTTGGCGGCCACCGCACCGAGGGCGATGGCGAGCAGCGTGGCCTTGTAGATGGCATCGGGCATGGCCAGCGCGAGCTGGGCGGTGGGGTTGGTGCCGAGCCATTTGGTGCCGGCGACGGTGACGAGAGCGGCTCCCGCCAGCTCCAGCACCACGCAGGAGACGAAGACCCCGAGCCCCGCCCACAGCGCTGCGGAGCGGCGGTTGGCCGGCGAGTCGGGCAGATAGCGCGTGTAGTCGGAGGCGTAGGGGTTCCAGCCCACCGCGTAGCCGAACGCGGCGGCGGCGGTCAGCAGGAAGGCGCCCATCTCGCCGCCGAACGCGAGCGGGGCCTTGGCGTCAAAGCCGTGGGCGGGGTTGGCGTGGCTGAAGATGAACACCGTCGCCACCGCGAAGATGACGACCAGCGGCACGAAGGCATAGCGCTCGAAGGCGTGGATCAGGTTGTGGCCGAAGAACGCGATCGCCACCTGGGCGAGAACGATGATGACCAGGGAGACCACGTAGGGCAGCCCGAAGAGCGCCGACAGCGCGAAGGTGCCGCTGACCGTGTTGACCGCGAACCAGCCCACGCCGGCGGTCAGGGCGTTGAGCAGGGCGGGGATGATGTTGCCGTAGAAGCCGAACGCGGCCCGGCCCTGGACCATCTGGGGAATGCCGAAGCGCGGACCCCAGCCCGAGAGGACGGCGTGGGTCAGCGAGCCAAGGGCGCTGCCGAT
>JBBSHA010000123.1:0-6958 GCA_038253595.1 Candidatus Dormibacterales bacterium | reverse complement strand
GCCGAGCACAGCCCGGACCTGGTTCACTTCCACACCGCCTTCCTGCTCTACATCGTCCTCGACGAGCTGATCAGCTACTACGAGGGCCTCTTCGAGCACCTGGAGGACGAGATCGAGCGGATCGAGGAGGAGGCGCTCCGGGAGACCTCCGACGACTTCCTGGTGAGGTTGCTGCACCTGAAGCGCTACGTCTTTGCGGTCGGCCGCCTGGCCGAGCAGCACCGGGGCGTCTTCGCGACGTTCTCGCGCCCGGACTTCCGGATGGTCTCGGGCGACGAGGTCGGGCCCTACTTCCGCGACCTGCAGGAGAGCCTCAATCGGCTCAACGACCGTCTCTTCGCCGCCCGGGAGTCGGTCAACGGGGCCTTCGACATCTACGTCTCCCACATGGCCCACCGCACCAACGCCCTGATCAAGGTGCTGACCGTGATCTCGACCGTGCTTCTGCCGGCGACGCTGATCGCCACCCTGAGCCAGCTCCTGTTCAGGCTGCCGATCCTGAGCTCGCCGCCCACGGCGGTCCTGGTCCTGCTCGCCCTCGTGCTGGTGCCGGCGGCGATCCTGGTGGTGATCCGGGCCCGGCTCTGAGCCGGCTCCCGGGACTCGCGCCACCCGCCTCCGGCATACTCTTGCCGCCGTGGAGCCGATTCGCCTGCTGATCGTCGACGATCACCGCATGGTCGCCCAGGGCCTCCAGCTCGGGCTCGCCCGGGAGGTCGATCTCGAGGTGGTCGGCGTCACCGGCACCGCCGCGGAGGCCCTGGCGCTGGCGGTCTCGCTGAGGCCGGACCTGCTGCTGATCGACTTCCACCTGCCGGACGGGACGGGCGCCGACGCGGCCGCCCGCATCCGGGCCCAGGTGCCCGCCGTCAAGGTCGTCTTCCTGAGCGCCGACGAGACCGATGACGCGGTGCTGGCCGCGGTCGAGGCCGGGGCCGCCGGCTACCTGCTAAAGTCGGAGCCGCTGGACCAGGTGGCGGTCGCGCTCCGGCGGGCGGCCGAGGGTGAGATCCTGATCAATCCGGCCACCCTGATGCAGCTGATGTCACGCCAGCGGGACCGCGCCCGGGCGACCGCGGAGCGCGACCGGCTGGCCGCCACTCTGACGCAGCGGGAACGCGAGGTGCTCCAGTTGATGGCCGACGGCACCGACAACCGCACCATCGCCGAGGACATGCACATCTCGCTGACCACGGTCCGCTGGTACGTCCAGAACCTGCTCGAGAAGCTGGATTCGCACTCCAAGCTGGAGGCCGTGGCGAGAGCGGCCGAACTGGGCCTGATCGGGCGCTGAGAGGCGCCCGACCGGGCCCGAACGGGGTCTGATCGGGCGGCTGCCGGGCGGCCGGGCCGGGCCGTCGCACCCTCAGGTGGGGGGGCGAAGTCCATCTGCTTGGCCGGGCCGGCGGCCCCCCTGGCCAGGCGACACTGCCCGCGAAGACCCAACCGCTCCGCAATTTCGCAGATAGACCACGCATCCACATCCAGGAGGAAATCATGTTCAGTTCCCTGCGAGGGAAGGCCCTCGCCTCGATCATCGTCGTGGGCTCCCTGTCGGCGTTCCTGACCGCCGGCACCTACGCCCTGTTCAGCACCACCGCCACCTCGGCCGGCAACCTCTTCTCGACCGGCACCGTGTCCCTCGGCAGCAGCAATCCAGGGCGACCGCGACCCTGGCCAACATGATCCCGAGCGACAGCGTGGCCGGACTCATCACCATCCAGAACACCGGTACCGAGGACCTCACCAGCTACGCGCTGAGCACCACGGTCGGGGGCGCTCCCAACGTGCTGACCACCGACGCCGTCAAGGGCTGCCAGGTTTGGGTCGCGCGCTGCACCGGGGCCTGGACGGGCTCCGGCTCCGCCGCCACCTGCAGTGGCACCCAGACCGACGCCCTCGGCACCGCGGTCGCCCCGGTCGCGATCGGGGCCGCCTCCACCTCGCTGGCGGCCAACGCCTTCTGTGTCAGCAGCGGCGTCACCGCCGCGGTCCGCACCGCGCGCGGCACCGTCTGCTCGCTGACCGGCTCCGACTACCTGAAGGTTCGCGTGTCCCTGCCCGCGGCGGCCGACAACGCCTTCCAGAACCTCAGCACCACCTTCACGCTCAACTTCAACGCCTCGCAGGCCGCCGGCGCCGCCTTCTAGAACCATCGAAAACCAGGGCCGGAGCGACGAGATGATCAGCCACCTCGAGTCGCCCGCGCCCGCCGGCCGGCCGGCGGGGCTCCCGCGCCCCGCCGGCCTCTCCTTGCCCGCCTCCGGGTCCGCCCTCGACCGGGCCCGCTCGTGCGTCCGCCTCCTGCTGAGCGCGGTCCTCGTCACCGTGGGGGCCGTCTTCTGCATCGCCCTGGTCCTCCACGTCCGGGGCTTCGAGACGTTCGCGGTGCTTTCGGGCAGCATGCGGCCCGGGATGCCGGTCGGAACCCTGGTCCTGACCCAGCCGGTGGCGACGGCCGAGATCAGGGTCGGCGACGTGATCACGTTCCACCCCCCCCGCCCGCCCCGACGTTGTGGTCACCCACCGGGTCGTCGCCCGTGAGGTGCGGCAGACGGCCGAGGCGGGGCCGGGCGTTCCGGTCCTCAGGACCCAGGGCGACCACAACCCCGTGCCCGACCCCTGGCAGGTGGTGGTCCAGTGCCACGTCCAGAAGCACGTCGCCCACGTGGCCGGGCTCGGCTACGCCTTCACCTCGCTTCTGACAGCGCGAGGGCCGCCTGATCACCATCTTCATCCCCCTCATCCTGGTCGCGGCCGCGCTCCTGGTCGAGATCTGGAAGCCGGCCCCGGGCCGCCCCCAGCCGCTGGAGCCGGCGCGGTGATCCGGATCTACAAGCGCCTGCTTCTGGCCGCCACCTTCGCCGGGTGGCTCTTTGCCTTTCTCGGCCCTCTGGGCACGTACGCCCTGTTCACGGCCCACACTGCGGACGGGGGCAGCAGCGTGGGCACCCTGGCCGTGCAGCCCCCGACCGCTGTCACCACCGCCGCCCAGGCGGCGGGCGCCCTCACCCTGACCTGGACCGCGTCCACCACCGCCGCGATCCGGCCGGTGACCTACGAGATCGATCGCAGCCCGAGTGGGGCCGGCACCTGGGCGGCCGTCTTCACCGGCCTCTCGGCGACCTCCCAGGTCGACACCCCCCCGGCCGACGGCTCCTACGACTACCGGCTGGTCACCGTGGTCGGCAACTTCTCGGCCCCGGCGGCACCGGTGACTGCACTGTCGGACCGCACGCCGCCCACCCTCACCACCCTCTGCAACGGGGGCGCCTGCGGCGCCGGCTGGTACCGGGCCGCGGTGACGGTGGCCACCAGCGCCACCGACGCCGGTTCCGGGGTGGCCTCGATCACCCAGACGATCACCCCCGGCATCACCCGGACCAGCACCGGGGCCCCGATCAGCGTGGTCTTGGGCGACGGCATCTACACCGTCAGCTACGGGGGTGCGGACCAGGTCGGCAACGCCTCGGGCCCCTTCAGCAAGAGCGACCGGGTCGATGGCACCCACCCGTCATCGCCCGCTGGGCGCTCTGCGACCTGGATGGCGCGGCCCCCCCCACGACCGCGGATTGGGTCACGTCGAGCGGCAAGTTCCGGATCTACGCCCAGGTGGCGGATGCCGTCAGCGGTGTCGCTACCGTCACGGCCGCTTACGGGGTCACGGGCGTGGGGCCCCTGGGCACCGTGCCGCTGAGCTCCGGCGCCGGAACCTGCGCCGGCGTCGCCCACAACTACTTTTCGGCGCCCCAGACCGCACCCCCGATCGGAGGCAGCGCGCCCCGCGTCGGCTTCGTCGACATCATTGCCACCGACAACGCGGGCAACGGCCCCAGCCACAGCAATGCCGCCCAGGCCGGTGACGTTGGCGCCGACGTTCAGCCTCCGCGCGATCCCGTGCCGACCGGGGTCCGCGGCGCCGCGAACAGCGGCTCGATCAGGCTCAACTGGGCCGCCGTGGCCGACGGCGGAGGCTCCGGAGTGTCCGGCTACCAGATCAGGGTCTGCCGCGCCGGTACCAATTGCACTTTCGCCGCCCAGTACCCGGTGCCCGTGGTGACCACCAGCCCGACCGCCCTCTTCGCTCTCACCCCGGGCACGACCTATGACTTCTACCTGGTGTCGGCGGACAGCGCCGGCAACAACGGCAACCCGGTCCAGATCTCGGTCACCGCGCCATGATTCACAGGTGTGTGGGGTCGATGTTGAGCTCGCTCGGGGACCTGCTGGCGGCCTCCATGGCGCAATTCGGGACCGCCGCCCTGGAGGAGCTGGCCGACTCGCTCCGGCCCCGCTTCCCGCGCCTCTTCATCCACGTCGACGGCGGGGAGACGGTGTCCCTCACCATCATCGAGACCGGCACCCGGACCGGGCCTTGCGTGCGCTACCTGGTGCCCGCCGATCGGGGCGCGGTCTACCTGACGCTGAGCTGGCAGCCGCCCCGGGACGCCGAGGCGGTCCTTCACCGGCTGCCGCTGGAGCCCGGCGATCCCTTCGTGACCGGGGCCCTGAAGCTGCCCGGGCGCAGCCGCCGCTCACGGGACCTGGGAACCTCCTGCCTGGTCTGGAATCGCTATGCCGCCGGCCGGGTGCCGGGCGACCACCGGCTCCTCAACGACCTCCAGGCGATGATCATGCTGGCGGAGCTGCTCGGCGACCGTTAGTGGCAGCGCTCGGGGGGCGGTTGCGGCGGGCTGCTACTGTCCTTGGATGCGCTACCTCGAGGACTTCCGGGCCGGGGAGCTGATCGAGCTGGGCGAGGTGCGGATCAGTGAGGCCGAGATCCTCGACTTCGGCCGCCGCTTCGATCCCCAGCCGTTCCACGTCGACCCGTCCGCCGCCGCCGCCTCTCAGTTCGGAGGCCTCATCGCCAGCGGCTGGCACACCGGTGCCCTGTACATGCGGCTGTTCGTAGACGCCGTGCTGAGCGGGTCGGCGAGCCTCGGTTCCCCCGGCCTGGAGGAGGTCCGCTGGCTGCGGCCGGTGCGCCCCGGGGACGTCCTCCGCGGCACCTACGAGATCCTCGCCGTCACCAACTCCGCCGGCCGGGACGACCGGGGCACCATCCGCGCCCGCTGCGAGATGCTGGACAGCAGCGGTGAGGTCGTCATGCGCCTGGTGGCGCGCAACCACTTCAGCCGGCGCCCGCCGGCCTGAGGGGCGGCTCCCGACCGCGTAGGCTGGGCTCAAGAGTGGCGGACCTGGTCGAGCGGCTGCGCGAGATCACCGGACCCGCCCACGTCCTGACCGGCGAGGCCGCGGTCGAGTACACCCACGACGCCACGTTCATGGAGCACGGCGTCCTGGCCGTGGCCCGGCCGGCGAGCACCCAGGAGGTGGCGGGGGTGATCCGGGCCTGCGCCGAGGCTCACACCCCGGTTGTCGCCCGCGGCGCCGGCACCAGCCTGGTCGGCGGCCCGGTGGCTCTCGAGGGTGGGGTCATTCTGAGCCTGGACCGGCTCACCGGGCTGGTCGTCGACGCCCCCAACACGGTCGCGGTGGCCGGGGCCGGGGTGATCACCGCGGCCATCGACGAGGCGGCCGGCGAGCAGGGCCTGATGTACCCGCCCGACCCCGCCAGCGTGGGCATGAGCACGATCGGCGGCAACGTGGCCTGCAACTCCGGCGGCATGCGCTGCGTCAAGTACGGGGTCACCGCCGACTACGTGGTGGGGCTGACGGTGGTGCTGGCGGACGGCCAGGTTCTGAGCCTGGGCGGCCGCCTGCGCAAGCGCTCGTCCGGCTACCGGCTGATGCAGCTGTTCATCGGCTCCGAGGGCACCCTCGGCATCGTCACCGAGGTCATCGTCAAGCTGGTCCCGCTGCCCCGCCACCGGGCGAGCGCGATGGTCGGCTTCCGGACCGTGGAGGAGGCGGGGGCGGCCGTGGCCCGAATGCTGGCGGCGGGCCACTTCCCGGCCGCCATCGAGCTGATGGACCGAAACACGATGGGCGTGGTCAAGGGCAGCCTGCCACCCGGCTTCGAGCCCGACCTGGACGCGGTGCTGATCGTGGACCAGGACGGCAACGACGAGGAGCACGTGCAGCTGGAGCTGCTCCAGATGGTGGAGATCCTGGATGGGGTCGACAACCGGATCGCCCAGTCGAGCCTGGAGCGGGAGCGCCTCTGGGAGGCCCGCCGCAGCTTCGGCAAGGTGATGATGGCGATGCCCCACAACTATTTCGCCGAGGACGTGGCGGTGCCGCTCAGCCAGATCCCGGAGATGTGCCGGCGCGTCCGCCTGCTCTCCGAGCGGACGGGGGTGGTGATCTGCATACTCGGCCACGCTGGCGACGGCAACCTGCATCCCTCGATCCAGTTCACCGACGAGCAGCGACCCCTGATCAGCCAGGTCGCGGCTCAGATCTTCCGCGACGCCATCGACCTCGGCGGCACCATCTCCGCCGAGCACGGGCTGGGCGCCCTGAAGCGCGACTACGCCGAGGTCGAGCACGGGCCGCTGGCGATGGGGCTGATGCGCAGCCTCAAGCAGCTGCTGGATCCGCTGGGGCTCCTCAACCCGCACAAGGTCTTCCCGGAGCAGCCCGCCGACGACGACTTCCTGAACCAGATGCCGGGCTGGATCCCCGACCCCGACCGCCACCGCCGCCGCGCCGAGTTGGGACTCTAGCTGCCGGTGGTGGCGGGATGGTCGTGTAGAACTGATCAGCCAGACGACCGGGGCGGCGGTGGAGGTGGCGGCGCGGGCGGCGACGTCAACCCTCGCCGCGCCAGCAGGCCGGCCGCCAGCAGACCCATCCCGGTCAGGGCGGCGGCCGGGCCCAGGCCGAGCATCGCGTCGCCGCCCAGGTAGGCGGCGGCGGCGGCCAGCGGGACCATCCCGGCCGCCAGCACCAGGGCCGGCAGCAGCAGGATCACGTCGTGGGCGTTGGCGTAGGGGGCCAGGAACAGCGAGAGGGTGATGGCCAGGGCCAGGTCGCGGCGGCGGGCGCCGCG
>JBBSHA010000122.1:0-6963 GCA_038253595.1 Candidatus Dormibacterales bacterium | reverse complement strand
GCGTGGTGGGCGCCATCTCCGCCCAGCGCTATGAGGACCAACCGTTCGTGCGAACCGAGATCCAGCTGCTGGAGTCGGCGGCGCCGGTCGTCGGCATCGCCCTCCGCACCGTCCGGCTCCACCGCGCCAACGAGCTGGCGCTCGCCCACTCGGTCCGGCTCCAGGAGGTCGCCGCGCTCGCCGGCCACGATCTGGCCGGGGTGGTGGCGAGCGTGGTCGAGCAGGCGAGGACCATGTTCGACGCCGCCGGCACCGCCTGCTGGGCGTTCGACGACGACGGCCGGGTCACGGCCCGGGCGGCAGCGGGGGGCAGCGACGCCGCGCGCATCCTGCAGTGGTCGGGGCGGACCGAGGAGAGCAGCTGGGCCCAGGCGCCCCGGAGCCAGATGGGGGGCATCGAGGACGGGCTGGCCTGGACGCTGATCCCGCTCTGGTACGCCGACCGCCTGGTCGGCGCGCTGGGCTCGGTCTCGGGCCCCGCCGCCCTCGAGGACCAGAGCTCGGCGCCGGTCGACTTCGCCCGCCACGCCGCGATCGCGATGGAGAACGCCCGGCTGGCCGCCGAGACCCGCGGGCGCATCCACACCCTGGAGGCGGTGGCGGCCTTCACCGACCTCGACATCACCCGGCCCGAGGGGACCCGGGCCGAGATGGGCCGTCTGATCGAGCGCGCGCTGGAGGGCTCCCACGGTGGCCTCTGGCTGATCGAGGGCCCGGATATGGTCCGCGTCAACGCCGGGGCCGAGGCGCCCCGCGTCCAGCTCGGCGCCGCCACGCCGGCTCCGGCCGGCACCGAGAGCCGGCTGCGCACGCTCCTGAGGGCCCTGCCCCGCCCGCCCGGCGAGATCTACACGACCCCGATCTCGGTGGACGGCCACCTGGTCGGCATGGTCACCGCGGCCGAGGGCGGCGCCTCGCCAGGGGAGACGCGCCGGCTGATGTCGGTCCTGGCCGGCCAGGCCGCCGTCGTGCTGGGCCGGCTGCAACTGGTGGCCGCCCTCGACCGCCAGGCCCGGATGATGAACGCCATCCTCAGCCACTCGCCGGTGGGCGTCATCCTCGAGGACGCCGACGGCCGGGTGGTCTACGCCAACCCCGAGATCGAGCAGATCTACGGGGTCCCGGCCGACCGGCTGGCGGGCACGCAGGCCGGCCTGCTGCTGGAGGCGGCGGCCTCGGTCACCTCGGAGCCGGACGCCGAGCCGGGGGCGCCTCTGGAGGTGCACCTCAGGGGCTCGGGCACGGTGGTCGAGGTCCGCCGGGTGCCGATCACGGGGTCGGCCGCGGAGCCCGCCGGCGTCCTCAGCCTGCACGAGGACGTGACCCAGGAGCGGATGGTCCTGGAGGCCAAGGACCTCATGCTGCGGGCCATCGGGCACGAGGTCCGGAGCCCGGCGGCCGCCATGCGCTCGACGATCGCCGGCCTGCTGCAGTGGGACCTGGTCATGGATCCGGAGCAGCGGCACACGCTGATCGAGGAGGCCTACGACCAGTCGGACCGGCTCCTGAGCCTGGTCGAGAACCAGCTGATCATGTCCAAGCTGGAGACCCACCAGTTCGAGCCCAACCGGGCTGCGGTCCCGCTGGAGCGCTCCCTGGGCCAGGTGGTCTCGGTGCTGGGCAGCCGCTACGGGCGCCGGATCGACATCGTGCGGTCGGACCTGGACCCCCGCCTGCGGCCGGCCTGGTGCGAGCCCACCCATCTCGACCAGGTCCTCACCAACCTGGTCGGCAACGCGCTCGAGTACACGCAGGCGGGCCGGGTCGACGTCAGCGCCCGGGAGCAGGGCGGTTTTCTGGAGGTGACGGTGGCGGACGACGGCGCGGGCCTGCCCCCGGACCGAGTGCAGAGCCTCTTCCAGAAGACCGGTCCGGCCGGTCAGAACCGGGCCCGGGGCGGCCTTGGCCTCGGCCTCTACCTCTCCCGGCTGCTGGTGGAACGCTCGCTCGGGGGCAGCATCTGGCTGGAGCGGACCGGACCGGCCGGGACCACCTTCCGCTTCACCGTCCTCGCCGCCGAGGTCCCCGTGTCGCGGGACGCCCTGCCGGCGGCACGATGAGGTCCGGCCAGACCCGCCCCGCCGCTCTCTGGGCGCGGATCGGAGGTGGCCTCGAAGCGGTTCCCGGCGGCCAGCGGCACGGCCCCGCCGACCCTGATCACCCGCCCCCGGCCGGCCCCTGGGAGGAGCTGGTGGCGGACGGCCGGCTGGTCGGCTGGGTGGCTGCCGGCGCCGGTCGGGGCGCCCCCCGGCGCGCGGTCGAAGAGGCCGTCCGGCTGTCCGCCGAGCGCCGCAGCCGCCTGCTGGGACGACTCGGCCACAAGCTGCGCTCCTCGGTCCTGGCCCTCCAGGAGTCGGCCCGCCAGGCGGCGTTCGGGCGCCTGGAGATGATGGAGGAGATCTACGACCAGGCCCAGGAGGTGGGGCGCCGGGCGGCGGCCATGGAGGCGGTGGCGCTGGAATCGAAGGACGCGGCCCGGGCCGTCGGGGTGGGGGCGGTGCTCAACCTGGCCGCGCCGGAGGCCATCCGGGAGCTGCCCGCCGACGCGGTGGTGAGGGCGGCCGAGCCGGTGCTGGTGGAGGCCCTGACCCGGGCCTACGAATGGATGGGGGGCGCTGGCTCGGCCGTCCACGGCCGCCGGGTGGGCGGTTGGTGGCGGCTGGAACTGTCGCCGGCACCCGGACGGCGGCCGCTGCCGGTGCCCGAGATGGGGGAACCGCTGGTGCGCTTCCTGGTCGACAGCCGCCTGGACGGCTGGCTGGACACCTCCCAGCCGGGGCGCCCCGCGATCTACCTGCCCGTCGCCTGAGATGGCCTCGGTCCGCCGGGTCCTGGCCCCCAACCCGGGGCCGTACACGGGGCCGGGCACCAACACCTGGGTGCTCGGCGACGGTCCCGCCCGGCTGGTGATCGATCCCGGGCCGGCCATCCCCGGCCACCTCGACGCCATCGACCGGGCGCTCGGCGGCGCCGCGGCGGGGGCGGTGCTGGTGACCCACTCCCACGCCGACCACCTGGAGGGAGCGGCCAGCTTCGCGGACCGCCATGGGGCCCGGGTGGCCCGCTTCCCGGACCTAACCGACGGCGACCAGGTGATCGTGGCGGGACTCGCCGTCACCGCCCTCCACACTCCCGGCCACGCCCCCGACCACCTGGCGTTCTGGATGGCGGCGGACCGGGCCCTGTTCTGCGGCGATCTCGTGCTCGGCCGGGGCAGCTCCATGGTCACCTACCCCGACGGCGACGTGGCGGCCTACCTGAGCTCTCTCGAACGGGTGGCGGCGCTGCGGCCGCGGATCCTCTTTCCGGGCCACTGGGATCCGGTCCAGGATGCCGCCGCCAAGATCGCCGAGTACCGCACCCACCGGCTCGCGAGGGAGGCGCAGGTCCTGGCCGAGCTGGAGCGGGGCGGCCCCGGCACGGCCCGCGAGCTGACCCGGCGGGTCTACGCGTCCGAGGTGGGGGAGAGCACGGCCCTGCTGGGGGCGGCCGAGATGACCCTGCGCGCCCACCTCCGCAAGCTGGTGGACGAGGGCCGGGTCAGCGAGACGGCCGGGTCGGAGGAGCCGTCGTTCGGCGCCGCCGGCCCGCCCCCCGGGTGATTCCGACCGGCCCTCGCGCCCCGCTCAGCGGCGCCGCTCCAGTCGTCGCGGGGGGCACCCGGCCAGCCGGCCGGGATCGGGAAGGGCTCGGCCGGCGAGCCGGCCAGGTAGGGCGCCGGGTCCTGGGGCGCGCCCGCGAAGCGGACCTCAAAGTGGAGGTGGGGGCCGGCCGAGTTGCCCGTGGACCCGACCCAGCCGATGACGTCGCCGGCCCCACCGGCTGCTCCGACCACGCGGTCCGGCTCCGGCCCGGCGTCGCCGGGACTGCGGTCGGGCAGCGCCTGACCGGGCGCCGCGGCTCCCAGCAGGAGCGGCTCCAGCAGGGCCAGGACGGCCGGCTTCAGCCTCCCCACCGCTGGGTATCGTAGCCGTGATGCATCCCCCCCTCTCCGAGCTGAGCCGGGACCGCATCGCCGCCTGGCTGGCCGGGCACGGCCAGGCCGGCTACCGTGCCGCCCAGGTGGCGGAGGCGGTGGCGGCGGGGCGCCGCTTCGAGGAGATGCTGGAGCTGCCGGCCGGCCTTCGCGCCCTGCTCGCCGGGAGCTTCCGGGAGAGCAGCCTGGAGGAGGTGCGCCGGGTCGACGCCGACGGCGGACAGACCACCAAGCTGCTCTACCGCCTCGCCGGCGGCCACAGCGTCGAGGCCGTCGTCATGAGGTACCCGCGCCGCTCGACCCTCTGCATCTCCTCCCAGGTCGGCTGCCCGATCGGCTGCCCCTTCTGCGCCACCGGCCAGGGCCCGTTCGGCCGCAACCTGACGGCGGTCGAGATCAGCGACCAGGCGGTGCAGGCGGCCCGCCTGCTGGCGGACGAGGGGCGGCGCCTGAGCCATGTCGTGTTCATGGGCATGGGCGAGCCGCTGGCCAACTACGCGGCGGTGGTGGACTCGGTGCGGCGGCTGGCGGACCCCGCCGGTCTCGCCCTCAGCCCGCGTCGGGTTACGGTCTCCACCTCGGGCCTGGTGCCCCGCATCGACCGCCTGGCGGAGGAGGGCCTGCCGTTCACGCTGGCGATCTCGCTGCACGCGGCCCGTGACGAGCTGCGGGACGTGCTGGTGCCGATCAACCGGCGCCACCCACTGGGCGAGCTGATCCCGGCCGCCCAGCGCTTCGCCGCCCGTACCGGCCGCCGCGTCAGCTACGAGTACGTGCTGCTGGGCGGGGTCAACGACACCGAGCGGGACGCCGGAGAGCTGGGCCGGCTCATCGACCGCCGGCAGTCCCACGTCAACCTGATCCCGTTCAACCCGGTTGAGCACACCCCCTATCACGAGCCCACCCCGGCCGGCGTCGGCCGCTTTGCGGCCCTGGTCCGGGCCCAGGGCCTCAACGTGACCGTCCGCGACACCCGCGGCCGGGAGGGCGACGCCGCCTGCGGCCAGCTGCGGGCCCGGGCCGTGGCCGAGGGCCTGGAGTCGAGCCCGGCCTGAGAAAGGCACCGGCGCCGATGACCTGGGCAGATCTTTGACCCTGTACGCCGGCACCAGCGGCTTCTCCTACCCGGCCTGGAAGGGCGCCTTCTACCCGGCTCGGCTGCCGCCCGCCAGGATGCTCGAGCACTATGCCGGCCGCCTCAACGGGGTCGAGCTGAACGGCAGCTTCTACCGGACGCCCGCCCCCGCGGCCTTCGCCAAGTGGGCGGCCGAGACCCCGCCCGGCTTCCTCTTCTGCTGCAAGGCGCACCGCGGGCTGACCTATTCGGCGGCGGCCTTCGACAAGCCGGGGCTGGCCGCCCTGGTGGGCCCCCAGCTGGCCGTGCTGGAGCCGCGGTTGGGCCCGGTCCTGCTCCAGTGGCCACCCACCCGGCCCCGCGATGAGAGCCTCCTGGACGGCATTCTGGCGGCCCTCGGCCTGCCCGCCGCGGTCGAGTTCCGGCACCCCAGCTGGTTTGCGACGCCGGTCTACGCGGTGCTCCGCCGCCACGGCGCCGCGCTGGTGGTCACCGACGAGGAGAAGTGGCCGGCCGCCCCCCGCCTGGAGCTGGGCGGGCTCGCCTACTACCGCCTGCGCCGCGACTACAGCCCGACCGAGCTCAAGCGCTGGCGCACTGATCTGCGGGCGGAGGCGGCCGGCCGCGAGCAGCTGCACGTGTACTTCAAGCACGAGATGGAGGCTCCCGCCCGGGCCTCGTACATGCTGGGCTCGTGAACAGCGGGGCCGGGGCGGTCGACTTCGGGCTCTTCGGGCCGCGTTCCCAAGCCTGGCGGCTGCATCGCGAGCCGGCCATGCTGGTGGGCGGCCTGCGGGCGCTGATGCAGCAGGCCCTGCACCCGCTGGCGATGGCGGCGGTCGCCCAGCACAGCGACTACCGGGCCGATGTCTGGGGCCGGTTCGACCGCACCAGCAACTACGTGATCACCACCATTTTCGGGACCACCCGCCAGGCCCGGGCCCTCGGCCACCGCGTCCGCCAGATCCACCGGCCGATCCACGGCACCGACTCGGTCACCGGCCTGCCCTACGCCGCCGACGACCCGGTCCTGCTGCTCTGGATCCACGCCACCCTGGTCGAGTCGTTCCTGGCCGCCTACCGCCGCTTTGTCGGCCCGCTGTCCGGGGCCGAGGCCGACGCCTACGTGGCGGAGATGGTGCGGCAGGGGGAGCTGGTGGGGATGCGGGCCCAGGATACCCCGGCCGGCGAGGTCGCCAACGCCCGTTTCATCGCCTCCCAGCTGCCGTTGCTGGTGGTCACCCGGCCCGCGCTCGAGGCGCTGGACACGGTGCTCCACCCGCCCCTCGAGGCCTGGCGGCGGCCCGGCTGGTGGGTGGCCGCCCAGGCCGCCATCTCGATCCTGCCGGACTACGCACTGGACCTCTACGGAATCCGCCGCAACCTCCGCGCCGAGGCGGCGGTCCGGCCCCTGGTCGCCTCCGGCGCCGGCCTGGCGCGGCGGCTGCTGAGGCCGCCCCCGGTGCTCGGCCAGGCCCGCCGGCGGACGGCGGCAGCCGGCTTCCGGCTCTGATTCGACACTTGCGCCGGCGCCGGTTCCCGGGCCCCCCTCAGAGGGGAGCCGTGCAGGCGAACCCGCCCCCGACGTGGGTGCCGTCCTCGAGGTCGGCGTCGATGGTGCCCTTCCAGGTCCGGGTCGAGAGATCGGCGTCGGTGATGTCGATGGTCCCCCTGCCGGCCCGGACCGTACGGCCTCCGCTCCGCGCCACCAGGCCCGCGTCGGCGGCCGGGATCTGGGCGACCCCGCCCACCCCGACCGTCGCCCGGAAGCTCACCTGCACCGACCCGGCGGCCGCCGGCTTGGCGGCGCTGGTGTAGTCGAGGGCAAAAGCCGAGGGGTTCCAGCGGCAGGTGCCGGCCGCACGAGCGCTGCCGGAGTCGGCCTTCAGCGGCCCGAGCAGGATCAGCGTGT
>JBBSHA010000121.1:0-6976 GCA_038253595.1 Candidatus Dormibacterales bacterium | reverse complement strand
TCGGGCGCCGGCGCCGGGAGCGGAGCCGGGAAGTCGTGGCGGCGGTAGCCGTGCGCCTGCCACCAGCCGGGGTCCTCGGGCGCGGCGAGGGCGACCATCCCCGGCCGGGCGGCACAGCGCTCCAGCTCGAGCCGCGCCGCCTTGCCCCCCGCCGGGGGGTGGGGGCCGAGCGCGCCGCAGGAGGTGACCAGACCGAAGCTCCCGGCTGCGAAGGGGAGGTGGGCGGCCGTCCCCGCCACCACCACCAGGCCGGGGTGGCGGGCGCGCATCGCCCGGCGCAGAGCCGGCGCCGGCTCCAGGGCGACGACCAGCCGGGCCCGCGCGACCAGCGCGGCGGCCAGGCGGCCGGTCCCGGCACCGACGTCGAGCACGAGGGCGCCGTCGGCGGGCAGGGCGGCGAGAAGCGCCGGCGCCGGCCTCTCGAAGCCGGCCAGCCGGTCCCACAGCTCCGGCCGCAGCTCGTAGACCAGAGGCCAGAACAGGCCCCGCACCAGCCGCTCTCCAGCCCCGACCGCGGGGCCGGCCCCGGAGTGCCGGGGTCGCTGAGACAGGCGGAGCAGGCGCTCGCCCCGGGCGGGGGGAAGGGCATGGGCGATCGCCTGCAGGGCCCCGGGCCGGCCCGCCAGCGCCGCCGCCACCTCCTCCAGGGGGGGCGCCCCCGGGCCCGGCGCCAGCACCCTGGCCAGCGTGGAGGGACGCAGGCGGGCCACGTCCGCGGGTTTAAAATGACGGGCTCCTGGAGGCGCGGCCGTCACTGCATCTGAATACCGCAAGCCCGGACACTCAGTATATGTAGGTACGTCATGGTCAAGACCGAGCCGGACCGCCGGCCCCGCGCGCCCCTTCCGGGCCCCACCAGCGTGCTGGTATCGCGGCGCATCACCTTCGCCGCCGCCCACGTCCTGAGCCGGCCCGACTGGAGCCCGGCCCGCAACCGGGAGGTGTTCGGCCAGTGCGTCGGAGAGCACGGTCACAACTACATCCTCGAGGTGTCCGTCCTCGGGGTCCCCGACCCCGAGACCGGCATGGTGATCAACCTCAAGCAGCTGGACCGCGTGATCCGGGCGGCCGTCGTCGAGCACGTCGACCACCACCATCTCAACCGCGACGTGGAATTCCTGAGCGGCGTGATCCCGACCGCGGAGAACCTGGCCCTGGCCTTCTGGGAGCGAATTCAGGCGCAACTCGGGAGCGGCCGGCTGGAGCGGCTGCGGCTGGTCGAGTCCGAGAACAACTCGGTGGAGATGGCCAGATGAGTGTCGCCCCCCCGCCTGCCCGACGCCCTGCCCGGCCTGGTCGCCCAGCTGCTCGCCCAGCTCGGCGAGGACCCGGGCCGCGAGGGCCTGGCCGGCACGCCGGAGCGGGTCGCCCGTTCGCTCCGCCACCTCACCGAGGGCTACGCGATGGATGCGGCCGGCGCCGTGGGCGACGCCCTGTTCGAACAGGACTACGACCAGTTGGTGCTGGTCAAGGACCTGCCCTTCTACAGCCTCTGCGAGCATCACCTGCTGCCGTTCTTCGGCGCCGCCCACGTCGCCTACATGCCCCGGGGGCGAGTCATCGGCCTCAGCAAGGTGCCCCGGCTGGTGGACGTGTACTCGCGCCGTCTTCAGATCCAGGAGCGGATGACGCGCGAGATCGCAGAAGGCCTGGAGCAGGTGACCGGAGCGGCCGGGGTCGCCGTCGTCCTCGAGGCCCGCCATCTCTGCATGGAGATGCGCGGGGTGGAGAAGGGAGGCGGCAAGACCGTCACCTCCTGCATGCTCGGCAGCTTTCGTGACGACGCTCGCACCCGGGGCGAGTTCCTGGAGCTGATTCGCAAGCGCTGAGCCTGGCGCTGGTGGCATCCCTGGTCACGCCGCTGACGCCGGTCCCGGCCGGAGGCGCCCAGGCCTTCCTGGCCGACCTGGCCGCCGAGCTGGCAGCCCGTGGCCACGACGTCACCGTCTACTGCGCGCAGGGGTCGGCGGTGCCCGGGGTGAGGCTGATGGCCGAGCCGGTGCCGGCCGGGGTCGCGCGGGCGCTGGTGAGGCCGGGGGGTGCCCCGCCCGCGTCTCCACCCGGCCTGCGCGGGGCCTTCGAGCGTCAGTGGCGGGCGATCCGCCGGGGCGGCCACGACGCCGTTTCCCAGCACGCCTTCGACGCCGCCGCGATCGAGCTGGCGGCCGGGCTGCCCGTCCTGCACACGCTCCATCTGCCGCCGCTACTGCCGGACGTGGTGGCCGCGGTCGCCGCCGCCGTCGAGCGCTCGGTGACGGTGTCCGAGCACTGCGCCAGGGAGTGGGCGGGGGTCGGCGTCGCGGCGGGGGTGATCCGCAACGGTGTCCGCGACTTCTCGGTGGAGCCCACCACGGTCCGGCCGCTGGCTCTGGTGGCGGGCCGGGTCAGCCCCGAGAAGGGCACCGCGGTGGCCATCCGGGTCGCCCTCGCCGCCGGCCTGGAGCCGGTCCTGGCCGGCGCGATCTACGACCGCCCCTACTGGGCCGCCGAGGTCCGGCTGCCGGTGCGCCCGCTGCCCCGCCGTGGCCTCTGGCAGCTGATGGCGGGCGCGGCGGTCACGCTGATGCCGGTGCTGTGGGACGAGCCGTTCGGGCTGGTGGCGGCGGAATCGCAGCTGGCGGGCTGCCCGGTTGCCGGCTACCGGCGCGGCGGCCTGCCCGAGGTGGTGGAGGAGGGCGTGGGCGGCCACCTGGTGGATCCCGGTGACGAGGCTGCCCTGACGGCGGCGGCGCGCCGGGCGCTGGCGCTCGATCGCGGGGTCGTCGCCGCCCGCGCCCGGGCCCGGTTCGGTTTCGAGCGGGTGGCCGCCGACTACGAGGCCGCGCTGGCGCTGGTGGCCGGGTGATCGCCGTGGTCACCGGCGCCTCGGGCGGGATCGGGAGCCGGGTCGCCGCCGAGCTGCGCCGGCGCGGCTACGAGGTGCTGTCCTGGAGTCGGCGGGACGGGGTCGACGCCGCCGACGAGGCCCAGGTCGAGAGCGCCGCCGCCGCCCTGCCCGCCTGGGACGTGCTGGTGAACAACGCCGCCGTGCTGCTCCCCGCCGCGTTCGCCGAGCTGAGCGCCGCAGACTGGGACGAGACGCTGCGAGCCGGCCTGCGCAGCGCTTTCCTCTGCTCGCGGGCCGCCTTCCGGCGGATGCCGCGCGGCGGCTCGATCGTCAACGTCTCCAGCCTGTCCGGCTTCCCGGGGGCGGTGAGATTTCCCGGGATGGCCGCCTACGTGGCCGCCAAGTCGGGACTGCACGGGCTGACCGAGGCCCTGGCCGGGGAGGGTCGCCCGCTCGGGATCAGGGTCAACGCGGTCAGTCCGGGCGCGGTTGACACCCCGATGCTGAGGCTGAGCGGAGCTCCTCCGGCACCCGCGCTGGCCGCCGAGGAGGTGGCCCGCATCGTCGGCTGGCTGGCGAGCCCGGAATCGGCGCCGCTGTCCGGTGCCGACCTCCGCCTTGACGCCGGCTGAGCGCCTACGCGGATCCCGCACCCAAATGGGGCATTCGGCGGCAGAGCGCACCACTTCGAGGGCGAACGGTGCACTTGGCCGCCGAATGCGCAGGTCGGGGCAGCTGGCCGGGCCGGCCGGCCTAGCGGCCCCGGCCGCCCCGGACCCCGGCCATCAGGCGGGACACAGTCGCCGCCGCCGCCGCCGTGCCCGCCGCCTGGGCGGCCTTCATCACGATCCTCTGGACCATGGAGGCCCGGGGTTCCTCACCCACCTGGCGGTCGCCGACGTAGAGGCGAAGGTTCGGCACCTGCTTGCGAAGGCCGAGTTCCAAGCTCCTGCGGGCGTGCTTGACGTTGCTGCCCAGGCCGGGCGGCAGCACGCGCTGGAAGCGCTCCCCCAGCGTCTGCGGGCGGGTCACGCGGTAGACGACGAGGATCCCGACCGCCGCCACGCCGATGGCGGCTCCCACCGCCACGGCGTAGATCGCCATCCGGGAGACGCGCCGCAACTGTGCCCTGCTGCGGGTGCGCAGCTCAACGATCTTCGACTCCATGGAGCCGCGGACGTCGTCTATCTGCTGCTCGAGCTGATCTGATGAAGCAGCCATGCCTTGGTCTCCTTAAGGGATTGGATGGTGCGCTGGGGCATCCGGATCGCCAGCCTGGAGCGGCCGAGCAGGGCCAGGCCGATGGCCAGCAGGAGGTAGAGCAGGAACCAGACGGCCGCCGCCACCGCGTGCTGGGGGATGACCACCACCAGCCAGACCGGTAGCGCCACCAGCACCGCGGTGAGCGCGAACAGGGCCGCGCCGGCCAGCGCGCCGGCGGCGATCCCGTTGCTGATCGCCAGCTCCTTGACCTCGCGCTTGGCGAGTGCGATCTCGAGCCGTACCAGCTGCTGGGCGCTCTCGACGATGTCGGCGGCGAGATCGGCGGACGGTTGGTCGTGCCGGCGGTGGCTGTTCGCCATCCGCCAAGCATACGAAGCGGCGGCGTGTTCCGCCCACCCGTGACGACTGGAAACATATAAGCGACTGGTTATGAGTCGAATGAGGTATAAAGGAATCGTTATGTATGCGCTCCACGACCAGCTTCGCCTGCCCGCCCACTTCAAGTCGCTCGCCAGCCCGACCCGGCTGCGCATCCTCGAGCGGCTGGCCGAGGTGGGCGAGGAGAGCGTCAACGACCTGGCCCGCCATCTCCGGCTGAGCCAGCCCCGGGTCTCCTGGCACCTGGGCATGCTCCGCCGCGGCGGCGCCCTCGCCCAGCGCCGCGAGGGCCGGCAGGTCTACTGCTCGCTGGACCGGGAAACGCTGCGCAGGCTCCAGCTGGTGTTCTGGGAGCTCCTGAACCAGCACAAGCGAATCGAGGTGACGATATGAGGCAGGCAGACGGCAAGGTGAGGGTGGCTGTGGTCGGGGTGGGCAACTGCGCCTCCTCACTGGTCCAGGGCGTCCAGTACTACCGGGACGCGTCGACCGACGACTTCGTACCCGGCCTGATGAACGTGGAGCTGGGCGGCTACCACATCCGCGACATCGAGTTCGTGGCCGCCTTCGACGTCGACCGCAGCAAGGTCACCAAGGACCTCTCGGAGGCGATCTGGAGCGGCGCCAACAACACCGTCAAGTTCTCCGAGGTACCCCACCTCGGCGTCAAGGTCCACCGCGGGATGACCCACGACGGGATCGGCAAGTACCTGGCCGACGTCATCGAGAAGGCGCCCGGCGAGACCGACGACGTGGCCGGCATCCTGAAGGCGACGGGGGCCGACGTGGTGGTCAACTACCTGCCGGTGGGCTCCGAGGAGGCCACCAAGTGGTACGTGGAGCAGGCGCTCAACGCCGGCTGCGCCTTCGTCAACTGCATCCCGGTCTTCATCGCCCGCGAGCACTACTGGCAGGGCCGGTTCGAGGCCCGCGGCCTTCCCGTCATCGGCGACGACATCAAGTCGCAGGTCGGCGCCACGATCGTGCACCGCACGCTGGCCCGCCTCTTCCGCGAGCGCGGCGTCAAGCTCGAGCGCACCTACCAGCTCAACTTCGGCGGCAACACCGACTTCCTGAACATGCTCGAGCGCGAGCGACTGATGTCCAAGAAGATCTCCAAGACCCGCTCGGTCACCTCCCAGCTCGACTACGAGATCGGAGCCGACAACGTCCACATCGGGCCCAGCGACTACGTGCCCTGGCTGCAGGATCGCAAGTGGGCCCAGATCCGGCTCGAGGGACGCAGCTTCGGGGACGTGCCGCTCAACGTCGAGCTCAAGCTGGAGGTCGTCGACTCGCCCAACTCTGCGGGCATCGTCATCGACGCCGTCCGCTGCTGCAAGCTGGCCCTGGACCACGGCATCTCGGGGACTCTGGAGGGCCCCAGCGCCTACTTCATGAAGTCGCCTGCCCGCCAGTACACGGATCCGGACGCGCGCCGGCTCACCGAGCAGTTCATCGACAAGTACGGCCGGACGGACGCCAGGAAGGCCTCGGGCCGCGCCGCTGCGCCCGCTCAGAGCTAGCTACCGGCTGGGGGCCCGCCTGGTGCGGGCCCTCCCCCCCGGCCTCCGCTACCCGCTGGCGGGCGCCGCCGGGGCCACCTGGTATGCGGCGGCCGGCGCCCGGCGCCGGAGTGCCCTCCAGAACTACGGCGCGGCACTCGGCCTGCCCCCCTCCGATCCCTACGTCGCCACCGTCGCCCGCCGCGCCTTCGCGAACTACGGACAGATGCTGGCCGACTTCGTGCTGATCGGGTCGCTGGGCGCCCACCAGCTCCGTGCCGCGGTGACCAGCGACGGGCTGGAGCACCTGGACGCCGCCGTCGGAGCCGGTCGGGGGTGCATATTGGCGGCTCCGCACATGGGTTCCTGGGATATGGCAGTCTCCTACGCGGCAGCCGTCGGATACCGCGTGGCGGGCGTCACCGAGCAGTTCCCGGGCTCGCTCGACGGGGCCGTCGTCGAGGCCCGCTCACGCTTCGGCATGGAGGTCATCCCACTGGGGCGCTCCGCGGTGCCCGGAATCCGACGGGCGCTGGCAGACAACTCGATCGTGGCCCTGCTCTGCGACCTGCCCAGGGGGCCCGGCGTCGAGGTCAGCTTCTTCGGGCGCCGGGCCCGGGTCCCCGGCGGTCCCGCCAACCTGGCTCGCAAGCATTCCGCGCCGCTCATGCCGGTCTGCGCCTACCGGACGGGGCCGGGCCGCTACCACGTCCACATCGGGGCTCCAATGGAGCCCGACATGCAGCAGGTGGTGCACCGCTTCGAGGCCTTCATCCGGGCCCGCCCGGACCAGTGGTACGCGTTCATGCCCCTCTTCGACTGATGCGCTACCGCGGCTTTCGGGTCCTCCAGTGGGTGATGGAGCGGCTGCCTCGCGGACTCGCCTACGCGCTCGCCATCGTGGTCGCGCGGGTCGCCTACCGGTTCGCCCGGGTCGCCCGGCACACCCTGGAACAGAACCTCCGGAGGGCGCTTCCCGACCTCTCCGCCAGCGCCTTCGAGCACGTGGTCTGGCTCAACTTCCGCAACCACTCCAAGGCCT
>JBBSHA010000120.1:0-7012 GCA_038253595.1 Candidatus Dormibacterales bacterium | reverse complement strand
GATTGGGTTCCGACGGCAGAGACCGGAGATGGTGCATCAGCGGACGCTGGTCAGAGGTAAGCGAGAACCCCTGGGGTCGATCACACCAAAGGAGGGCGCCATGAGCGCTGTGGTTGGCATCGACGTGGGGGCGAACAAGCACGCCGCGGCGGGCCGGCCGCTGCCGGCTGCCGAAACCCCTGCTGGATCGAAACCCATCTAGACCGGCAGCTCGAAGAGGACCACGGGCTCGCCCGATTCGTGGGCGGTGACGCGGCCCATCTCCCGGAAGCCGAGGCCGCGGAAGAGCGCAACCGCCTCCTCCAGCTTGGGGCTAAGCTCGGCCCAGACCCGGGTCACCCCGGCTCGCCGGGCCCGGCTGACGGCGTGTTCGACCAGAACCTGGCCAAACCCGCGGCGGCGGTGGTCGGGGTGGACGACCAGCCGGTCGACGTGGCAGGTGCTGGTCGGGAAGCTGCAGCGGACGGCCCCCACCAGCCGCCCGTCGTGGAGCGCCCGGTAGACCTCGAAACCGCCGCCCAGCCAGGTGCCGATCTCCTCCTCGCCGGGCGTCAGGTCGCTGACCATGCGGGCGTCGAGAAGGCCGTCGTAGGCGGCGTAGCCGGAGGCGTAGAGATCGGCCAGCGGCTGGGCGTCATGCGCCTGGGCGATCGCCAGGCGGGGCACCGGCCGGAAGAAGCGCATCAGCCCCGGGCGGGCGGGCGGGCTGCGGGGGTGAACACCCTGATAGGGTATCGCCGCCATGGATCTCCTCCAGCATGCTCGGGGGCTCTACGAGGGCGGCCGCATGCACGACGCGCTGGAGGCGGCGCAGGCCGCGTGCGACCGCAGCCCGCGCGACGCGGAGGCATGGTGGCTGCTGGGCCGGATCGCCCGCCACACGGGCATGCCCGCCGCCAGCGACGACGCCTTCCGGCGGGCGGCGGCGCTGGCCCGCAAGCATGCGCTGCCCCACCGGGTGTCGGCCGACCGCTTCCAGGCCCTGGTGCTGGACGCGCGGCGGTCGCTGTCCCCCGATGCCCGCCGGCGGCTGGAGAAGGCCACGGTCCGGCTCCAGCCCCTGCCCGCGCACCAGGCGGTGCGGGAGGGCCTGGACCCCGACGCGCTGGCCCGCCGCGACCGCGAGCCGGCCGACGTGCTGACTCTGTACCAGGTCAACCATGAGAACCGGAGCGGCTCGGAGAGCGCCCTCAAGGCGCTGGTCACCCGCTCCCTGAGCCGGGCCTGACCGCTCAACCGCCGCCAGCCAGACTGGTCCGCCATGGCTGACCTGAGGCTCGAGCGGGAGGGACGAGTGCTGGTGATCTCGGTCGACCGCCCACAGGCGCGCAACGCCCTCGCCCCCGCCACGATGGAGGAGCTGGCCGCGGTGCTCGCCGGGCTGGCGGCGGAGGAGGACGTCCACTGCGCGGTCATCACCGGCGCCGGCGACCGAGCCTTCATCGCCGGCGGCGATCTCAAACAGCTGGAGGTCGAACGCGGCGCCGAGTTCGCAACCCGGATGGCGGCCGCCATGCGGGCCACGCTGGACGGCGTGGCGGCCCTGCCCATCCCGGTGCTGGCCGCGATCAACGGAGCCGCGATCGGAGGCGGCGCCGAGGTGGCCATCGCCTGCGACTTCCGGATCGCTGCCGACGAGGCCGCGATCGGGTTCACGCAGGTCCGGCTCGGGCTGCTGCCGGCCTGGGGCGGCATCGAGCGCCTGGCCACCGCCACCGGGCGGAGCCGGGCGCTCTACCTGTTGACCACCGGCCGGGTGCTCTCGGGCCTGGAGGCCGCCGCCTGGGGCGTGGTCGAGGAGTCGGTGCCCGGGCCTCGCTTCGAGGCACGCTGGCGGGCGCTTGCCGGACAGGTCGCGGAGGCGCCCCGGCACGTGCTGGCCGGTATCAAGGCGGCGATGAACGCCTCTCACCCCGGTGCCCGGCCCGACCTGGCGCCGGGAGCTGTAGCGGCCTTTGCCCGGGCGTGGGCCCATGACGATCACTGGACCATGGCGGCCGAACTGGAGCGACAGCGCCGAGCCGATCGCCGGGACCGCGCCGCCGGCCAGCCGGAGCCGTGACCCGGCCGGAGAGTGGCCCGGGCTTCGCCACCGCCCCGGTCGATCGCATAGCGGCCTGCTAGATTTACCGCATGAGAGGGAGATTGACACTGACGGGCCTGATGGCCATGGCCGCGCTGACCGTGTCGGCGTGCGGCGGCGCGGGCGGCAGCGGGGGTGGCGCTGCCGGCGAGGACCTGGTGATCGGGGTTCCGATGTCGATCACCGGGAGCCAGTCCAAGGAGGGCGGCCTGGCCAAGCAGGGCTATGACCTCTGGCTGGACTGGATCAACGCCCAGGGCGGCGTCAACGTCAAGGGAACCCGTCACAAGGTGGTCCTCAAGTACGAGGACGACCAGAGCAAGCCGGACATCTCGGCCCAGCTCACCACCAAGCTGATCACCGAGGAGAAGGCGCAGCTGCTGCTCGGCCCCTACGGCTCGGCCACCACGGCCAGCGACGCGGTGATCGCCGAGAAGAACGGCATCCCGATGGTGGAGGCCAACGGCGCCGCCCAGTCCATCTTCAACAACGGCTACAAGTACACGTTCGGCGTGCTCTCACCGGCCAACAAATACCTGCAGGGCGTGGTCGATATGGCCGCCACGCTGAGCCCCAAGCCGACCACCATCGCCATGCTCGCAGCGGATGACAACTTCTCTCTGGAGGTCGCCAAGGCGGTCACCGAGTACGCCCCCACCAAGGGTTTCACGATCGTTTACAACGACAAGTACCCCAACAGCTCCACCAACCTCTCGGGGCTGGTCGCCAACGCCAAGGCCAAGAACCCGGACATCGTCCTCAACTCCGGCCACCTGGCCGAGGCGATCGCCATCAACAAGGCGGCCAAGGATCTCCGGCTCGACGCCAAGATCTTCGGCTACTCGGTGGGGCCCTCCACACCCGACTTCGTCAACGCGCTGGGTAAGGATGCGCAGTACGTGTACGACGGGTCGCAATGGACGCCCCAGGTCAAGTACAAGCCGTCGTTCTACCTGTCGGTCGCGGACTACGTGGCCGCCTACAAGAAGAAGTACAGCACCGCTGAGGAACCCGACTACCACGTGGCCGAGTCGACCGCCGGCTGCCTCGCTCTGCAGAAGGCGATCGAGAACGCCGGCAGCCTGAAGCCGGACAAGGTGCGGGACGCGCTCGCCGCGCTGGACGTGATGACGTTCTTCGGCCAGATCAAGTTCGACAGCCGCGGCATCAACACCTTCAAGCCGATGGTCGTGGAGCAGATCCAGACCGACGGCAAGCACCACACAGTCTTCCCGGCCGACGTGGCCGACGCCAAGCCGCAGTACCCGACGCCCGGCTGGGGCTCTCGGTAGCTCACCCCGGCAGCCAGGGAGGGCATAGACACTGCCCTCCCTCGCGCCTGGGCCAGAGGCACTGACGCCATGCAGCTCCTGATCCAGCAGCTGGTGCTGGGCCTCCTGATCGGCGGCATCTACGTGGCGGTGGCGATCGGCTTCAGCCTGGTCTGGGGGATCCTCAACATCGTCAACCTGGCCCACGGCGGCCTGGTGGTGATCGGCGCCTACCTGACCTGGATCCTGTTCAGCCGCTGGCGGATCGACCCCTTCCTCTCGCTGCCGCTGGTCGCAGTGGCCCTGTTCGGGCTCGGCTACGCGCTCCAGCGGGTCCTGATCAATCGGGTCATCCGGGCGCCGCTCTTCTTCACCCTCCTGCTCACCTTCGGGGTCAATCTGGTCGTGATCAATGTGCTCCTGGTGCTGTTCAAGTCCGACTTCCGCTCCGTCACCCCCGGCTACTCGGGCAGCGGCCTCTCGCTGGCCGGGGTCCAGGTCCCGTACATCCGGCTGGCCGGTCTGGCGGTGGCCATGGCACTGGCCGGCGGCGTCGCCCTCCTGCTCAACCGGACCCGGACCGGCGCCGCCATCCAGGCCGTGGGCGCCGACCGCGACGCCGCCCAGCTGGTGGGGATCGACCTCCGCCACATCTACGCGCTCACCTTCGCGGTCGGCGCCGCCTGCGCCGGCGTGGCGGGAGGGCTGATCAGCACCGCCCAGGCGATCACGCCGACAGCGGGGGAGCCCTACACGCTGCAGGCGTTCGTGGTGGTCATCCTGGGCGGCCTCGGCCGCGTCAGCGCCACCATCGTGGGCGGGATCCTGTTCGGCGTGGTCGAGACGCTGGCCCAGACCATGGTCCCCGGGCTCGGGGCCGGCTGGGCCAACGCCATCGCGTTCGCGATCCTGGTGGTGGTGCTGGCGGTGCGCCCGCAGGGCCTGATGGGGCGCGTGGCCTGATGTCCGACATCCAGCCCGGCGCCGCCTTCTCGACCCGGCCGGACGCCGGGGGCCGGCGGCTGCGGCGGGTCCTGCTGATCGTCTTCGCGATCGCGGCGGCCGCGGTCCTGGTCGCGCCCCTCTCGACCTCCGACCAGGCCGACAGCCTGGGCCTCCCGGTGCTGGTGGACCGGTCCCAGATCCGAATCCTCACGACGATCGGGATGTTCGTGGTGATGGCGTCGGCCTGGAACCTGGTGGGCGGCCTGACCGGGTACGGCGCCTTCGGCAACGTCGCCTTCTTCGGCCTCGGCGCGTACACGTGCGCGGTGCTGGTGGACCCGCACAAGTTCCACCTGCCGATGCTGCTCGCGATCGCCCTCGCGCCCGCAGTGCCAGTGCTCTTCGCCGTCCTGGTCGGGCTGCCCCTGCTCAGGCTGCGCGGCCACTACTTCGCGATCGCCACCCTGGGCACGGCGGTGGCGGTGGGCGAGGTTGTCAAGAACATCGAGTACCTGGGGGGCGCCACCGGCCTCTTCCCGCCCATCGTGCGCCACGGCGACCTGCTCTTCCTGTACCTGATGGTGGCCGCCGCCCTGCTCGCCATCGCCACCGGCTACCTGGTCCTGCGCAGCCGGTTCGGCTACGGCCTGATCGCGATTCGCGAGAACGAGGAGGCGGCGGCGGTACTGGGGGTCAACACCACCGCCTACAAGGTGGCCGCCTTCGCCCTGGCGGCGGCCCTGACCGGGCTGGCGGGCGGCGTGTACGCGGTCTGGAACAGCTTCATCAACCAGGAGATCGGGTTCTCGCTCGACTTCAACATCCAGATCATCCTGATGGCCGTGATCGGCGGCGCCGGCACCCTCTTCGGGCCGGTGATCGGGGCCATCGCGCTGGAACTCCTGATCCAGGGCCTGGCCGGCCAGGGCACGATCGCCGTGTACGCCCAGATCGGGCTCGGCCTGCTCCTGGCGATCACGGTCGTCTTCGTGCCCCGCGGCGTGGTGGACTTCTTCGGCGGCTCCTCCCGGCTCTCGCTGTCCCACCTGCGCCGCTCGCTGCGCGAAACCTCCGTCTGAGCTGATGCCACTGCTCTCGCTGGCCGGGGTGGGCAAGCGGTTCGGCGGGGTGGATGCGCTCAGCGAGGTGACGTTCGACATCGCGAGCGGGGAGATCCTGGGCATCATCGGCCCCAACGGCGCCGGCAAGACCACCCTCCTCAACTGCATCAGCGGGGTCCACCCGCTGGACCGGGGCAGCATCAGCCTGGAGGGTACCCGGATCTCCGGGCTGCCCCCCCACCGGGTCGCCCGCCTCGGCATCGGCCGGACCTTCCAGGTGGTCAAGCCCTTCGCCTCGATGACGGTCCGCGAGAACGCGGCCGTGGGTGCCCTGTTCGGGTCCAGCAACCTCGGCCCGAGGCAGGCATTTCAGGCGGCGGACGAGGTGCTGGAGGTGGTGGGGATGACGGCCAAGGCCGGCCTCCCGGTCGCCAGCCTCACCATCCCCGACCGCAAGCGGCTGGAGGTGGCGCGGGCCCTGGCCACCAGGCCCCGGCTCCTGCTCCTGGACGAGGTGATGGCCGGACTCAACGCGGTGGAGACGGACGAGGCGCTGGAGATGGTCCGCGCGGTGCACGCCCGGGGGGTGACCATCGTCCTGATCGAGCACGTGATGAAGGTGGTGGTCGGTCTCTGCCAGCGGGTGGTGGTGCTCAACTTCGGCCAATCCCTGGCCGAGGGCACGCCCCAGGAGGTGCTGAACGACCCCCGCGTGATCGAGGCCTACCTGGGCGAGAAGTACGCCCGGCGGATGCGGGGCGGGGCCGATGCCTGAGTCCCTGCTCGAGGTCCGCGGGCTGACCGCCGGCTTCGGGGCGGGACCGGTGCTGTTCGGCATCGACCTCGACCTGCAGCCCGGCGAGCTGGTCGCGCTGATCGGTGCCAACGGGGCCGGCAAGTCGACCCTGCTCGGGGTCCTCAGCGGCCTGGTCCGTGCCACAGAGGGCAGCGTCCGCTTCGACGGCCGGGACCTGACCAACGCCCGCCCGGAGGCGGTGATCGGAGCCGGTCTGGGTCACGTGCCCCAGGGCCGCCGCCTGTTCGCCTCGCTCAGCGTGGAGCGCAACCTGCTCCTCGGCGCCCACCTGCGCCGGGACCGCGAGGTGGCCGCCGACCTGGAGCGCGTGCTCGACTACTTCCCGGCGCTGAAGGACAAGCTGCGGCGCAATGCCGGCACGCTGTCCGGCGGCGAGCAGCAGATGGTGGCGATCGGCAGGGGTCTGATGAGCAAGCCCAAGCTGCTGATGATCGACGAGCCGTCCCTCGGCCTGGCTCCCAAGGTCGTCGAGCGGGTGATCGAGGTCGCCCAGCTGATCAACCGGGACGGCACCTCGATCCTGCTCGTGGAGCAGGACGTGCTGGTGGCGCTGGAGGCGGCGGACCGGGGCTACGTTCTGGAGAGCGGCCGGGTGGTACTGAGCGGGACCGCCTCCGAGCTGGAGCAGAACCCAGAGGTGCGCAAGGCGTACCTGGGAATCTAGGCCGGCCCTCCAGCGGAGCGCGGGGAGGCGCGGGTACCCTGGTGTCTGTGAGCCCTCTCCGAGCCGTCGTCCGCGGTGCCCTCGCCGGGGTCGCTGGGACCGTGGCGATGGACCTCCTCCTCTACTCGCGCCACCGCCGCGGTGGTGGCGAGCCGGGGTTCCGCAGGTTCG
>JBBSHA010000119.1:0-7042 GCA_038253595.1 Candidatus Dormibacterales bacterium | reverse complement strand
TGGGGCCTGGCCCATCACGCCCAGCCGGCCCTCGAATCGCTGGTGGGCGCGGCCGCGCCCGACTTCGCGATCCACTCGCTGGAGGGTCCCGAGGTCCGCCTCTCCGACCTCCGCGGGACCCCGGTGGTGCTCAACTTCTGGGCCTCCTGGTGCGCCCCCTGCCGGCAGGAGGAGGCCGCGCTGCGCCAGAGCGCGGCGGCCCGGGCGGGCAGCGTCCGCTTCCTGGGCGTGAACATCCAGGACTCCGACCAGGCGGCGCGCAGCGCCCAGGCCCGGGCCGCCTATCCCTACCCGGTGGGCCCCCCGGCGGGCTCGCTGCCGGGCGGCTACGGGCTCAGCTCGCCGCCGACCACGTTCTTCCTCGATGCTCGCGGGGTCGTGGTCGCCCGCTTCCTGGGTCCCCTGGATCCGGCCCTCATCGACCGCTACCTGGAGCTCGCGGGGGGCGCTCCCCGGTGATCAGGTGGGGCGTCCTTGCGGCGGTTCTGGCAGCGTGCGTCGGCTACCTCGCCCTCACGGCGACGCAGGGGTCGGCCGAGTACTACCAGACCATCCCCGAGATGCGGGCCCACCCGGCCGCCGGCGATGTGCGGGTGCTGGGCCTGGTCCAGGACGACGTCCGCCGCTCCGAGGGCGGCCTCCACGTCGACTTCACGGCCGGCGCGGGCACCGACTCGATGCCGGTGGAGTACCGGGGCGCGGTCCCCGACATCTTCCGGCCGGGGGTCCAGGTGGTGGTGGAGGGCCGGCTGGGCGCCGACGGCGTCTTCCACGCCCGTCAGCTGCAGGCCAAGTGCCCCTCGCGGTTCACGGCCGCCGGCCGCTAGACCGGGGTGGCCGCCTTCCCCGCCCAGGCCGGATCCGCGCTGCTGCTCGCCGCGCTGGTGCTGGCCGCCTGCGCCGCTGTCCTCTCCTTCCAGGCCGGCGCCGCCGGCGACGCCCTGCTGGCCCGGGTCGGCCGCCGCGCCTACCACGCCGCCGCGGTGGCGGTGCTGGGATCGACCGCGGTCCTGGTGGCCGCCCTGCTGGGACACGATTTCAGCCTCGCCTACGTCACCGAGCACACCGATCGGGCGCTGGCCTGGCCGCTGCTGGTGGCGGCGCTCTACGGGGGCCAGGAGGGCTCGCTGCTGTACTGGACGCTGGCCATGAGCGCGGTGGGGGCGATCGCGCTGGCCGCGGCCGCCGCCTCGGGCACGCGCCTGGCCGCGTACGCCACCGGTTTCCTGGCCGCCATCACCTGCTTCTTCCTGGTGGTCCTGGTGTTCGTGGCCAGCCCCTTCGACATTCTCAGCGTGACCCCGTCGGACGGGCTCGGGCTCAATCCGGTGCTGCGCGACGGCGGCATGCTCATCCACCCACCCTTCCTGCTGGCCGGCTTCAGCTCCTTCGCGGTTCCCTTCAGCTTCGCCCTGGCCGCCCTGCTGGCGGGCCGCCACGACAGCGCCTGGATCGCCCAGACCCGGCGTGTGGCCCTGCTCGCCTGGGGCCTGCAGGGGGTCGGGCTGACGCTGGGGATGTGGTGGGCGTACCACGTGCTGGGCTGGGGCGGCTACTGGGGCTGGGACCCTGTCGAAAACGTGGCCCTGATGCCCTGGCTGGTGACCACCGCCTACCTTCATTCGGCCCAGGTCCAGGAGCGCCGGGGCCAGCTCCGGGCGTGGAACCTGGGCCTGGTCATCCTCGCCTTCCTGCTCAGCGTGTTCGGCACCTTCATCGTCCGCAGCGGCATCCTGCCCTCGGTTCACACCTTCGCCGTGAGCCCGCTCGGGCCCTGGTACTTCGGCTTCCTGGGAGTCGCCGTTGTGGTCTCGGGCGCGCTCCTGGCCTGGCGCTCGGGGTCGCTGCGCTCGGAACGGCCGCTGGAGGCCGCGGTCTCCCGGGAGGGCGCCTTCCTGGCCCAGAACCTGCTCCTGGTGACGCTCACCGCGGCCATCTTGTGGGGGACGGTGCTGCCCTTGGTCAGCGGGCTCTTCGGCTCCCAGCTGGTGGTCGGGCCGTCGTACTTCGAGCGGGTCGGCGGCCCGCTCTTCGTGCTCCTGCTGGCCCTGCTCGCGGTGGGCCCGCTGGTGCCCTGGCGGCGGGCCGGCAGCGCCTGGAGGCGCTTGCTGCGCTGGCCCCTGGGCACCGCCGCCGCCACGCTGGCCGCCCTGCTGGCGCTGGGGAGCCGGCAGCCGGGCGCCCTGATCGCGCTGCCGCTGCTGGCCGGCGGCCTGGCCACCGCCCTGCTGGAGTACGCCCGGGGCACCCGCTTCGCCCGCCGGCGGCAGGGCGGCCGGCTCCAGGCCGCGGGCCGCGTGGCGGCCCGCAACCGCCGGCGCTACGGTGCCCACCTCGCCCACATCGGCATCATCGTGGCCGCCGCCGGCATCGCCGGCTCGCACTTCTGGCAGCAGGAGCAGGACGTCACCCTGCGCCCCGGAGAAGCCGCGACCGTGGCCGGCTATCACCTGCTCTACCTGGGTCCCGAGGAGCGCGTCAGCGGCGACCACCGCAACCTGGTCGCCCGGCTCGGCCTCGGCGGCGAGGTCCTGGAGCCGGCCCGCGCTCTCTACCCCAGCCTGGGCGGGCAGTCGCTGACCCGAGTCGCCATCCGGAGCAACGCCACCCAGGACCTCTACGTGGTCCTGGCCGGCAGCGAGGACGGGGCGGCCTCGTTCCACGTGTTCGTCAACCCCATGGTGACCTGGATCTGGGCCGGCGCCGCGCTCCTGATCGTGGGCGTGCTGCTGGGCAACCTGGGTCGGATCCGCCCCGCCCCGCTCCGCGGCGCCGTCCCCCGGCCCGGGCTCGCCGAGCCGGCCCGTGCCCTGCCGTGACCTGGCTGCTGGCGACCGCGGTCCTCTTGGTGGGGGCGCCCTTCGTGCTCTGGCCGCTGGCCCGGCACTGGCAACCCCAGCCCGAGCGCCTGCCGGGCCCGGAGGACGGGCCCGATCGCCGGCGGCTGGAGCTGGAGGAGCTGGACCTCGACCTCGACGCGGGCCGGCTCTCGGAGGCGGAGGCCGCGCAGCGCCGCCGCGAGCTGCCATGATCGCGGTCCGCGCGGCCGGGCTCGGCCAGCGCTTCGGCTCCCACCCGGCGCTGGCCCCCGTCGACCTCGAGCTGGCGGTGGGCGAGCGGCTGGCCGTGCTGGGCGACAACGGGGCCGGCAAGACCACCCTGCTCCGGCTCCTGGCGACGGTGGCCCGCCCCGCCAGCGGCCGGCTCGAGCTGTTCGGGCTGGACGCCCTCACCCGGCGCGCCCAGGTGCGGGCGCGGCTGGGCTACCTCGGCCACCAGGCCGGCCACTATGCTCAGCTCACGGCGCTGGAGAACCTGGAATTCTTCGCCACCCTGCAGGGCCGGGGCCGGGTTGAGGCGCGGGAGGCGCTGGCCGGCGTCGGGCTGGAGGCGGCCGCGGGCAGGCGCGCGGCCGAGCTCTCACGGGGCATGCAGCAGCGGCTGGCGCTGGCCCGCGCGGTGCTGCACCGGCCCGAGCTGCTGGTGCTCGACGAGCCGGACACCAGCCTCGACGGCCCCGGCCGCGCCCTGCTCGGCCGGCTCCTGGGCGAGCGGACGGCGGTGATCGCCACCCACGACCGGGCTCTGGCCCGCGGGCTGTGCAGCCGGGCCCTGCTGCTCCGAGCGGGCCGCGCCGAGGGCGACCCCTGGCAGCTCCGGGTGGTGGAGGCGTGAGCCGCTGGGGAGGCGTCCTCTGAGGTTCGTGGCCGTCACCTGGGCGGTGGCGCGCAAGGACCTGCGCGCCGAGTGGCGGGGCCGCGAAATGCTGCCCGCGCTGGCGCAGTTCGTGGTGCTGGCGCTGGTGATCGCCAATTTCGCGTTCGACGTGGACCTCACCTCCGGTCCCAGGCTCGGGCCGGGCATCCTCTGGCTGGTGCTGGTCTTCGCCGGGCTGGTCGCCTTCGGCCGCGCGTTTGCCCCGGAGCGGGAGCAGGGCTCCCTGGAGGCGATGCTGCTCACCCCTGCCGGGCCGGCCGCCATCTTCGCCGGCAAGGCGCTGGCAGCGGCCCTGCTGCTGATGGCGGTGGAGGCGGTCCTGCTGCCCGGGATGGCGGTCTTCCTGGGCGCCCCGATCGGGCTCCAGGTCGTGCTTGCGGTGCTGGTCGCCACCGTGGGCATGGCCGGCCTGGGCTGCCTATTCTCGGCGCTGGCCGCCCAGACCCGGGCCCGCGATCTGCTGCTGCCGGTGCTGGCGCTGCCGCTGTGGATCCCATTCGTGGTCGTCGGCGGGCGCACCGTCCAGGCCGCGATGGGGGGGGCGCTGGTCCCCGGCCAGCCCCTCGTCGTGCTCGCCGCATTGGACATACTGTTCGTGATCGTGGCCGCGCTGGCCGCGAGGGTTGTGCTTGATGAGTAGGCTCCACGTGCTCGCCGCCGCTGCCGTCCTCGCCGTTCTCGGCGCGGCCGGGATGATCTTCCTCTACGCGCCCGAGGACGCCCTCCAGGGGCCGGTGCAGCGCATCTTCTACGTGCACGTCAGCTCCGCGATCGCGGCCTACCTCTGCTTTGCGCTGGTGGTGGCCGGCAGCGCCACCTACCTCTGGCGGGGCAGCCTGCGCGCCGACCGCCTGGCCCGGGCCGCCACCTACACCGGCCTGGCCTTCACCACCAACACGCTCGTGATGGGCATCATCTGGGCCAAGCCGATCTGGAACTGGGACCCCAGCCGCACCTGGGACGCCCGCTTCACCGCGACCGTGGTGCTCTGGATGGTCTACGCCGGCTACCTGCTGGTGCGCAGGTTCGCCGCCCCCGGGCGGACGGCGATGCGGCTGGCTGCGGTGGTCGGCATCGTCGGCTTCGTCGATGTGCCCGTGGTGCACTTCAGCGTCCAGTGGTGGCGAACGCTGCACCCGGGACCGGTCCTGGACGCCCGGGGCGGTCCCGCCCTGCCCCCGGAGATGCTGCTCACCTTCGCGGTCACCATGGCGGCGATCCTGTTCCTGGCCGGCGTGCTGATCGCGATCCGCTACCGCGTCGAGCTGGTGCAGGAGCAGCGCGCCGAGCTCGCGCCGGCGACCCTGGAGCTGGCCACCCGGTGAGCTACCTGGTGCTCGGCTACGCGGCCGCGGTCCTGGTCCTGGGCGGCTTTCTGGCCTGGTCGCTGGGCCGGCTCCGCAGCCGCTGACGCCGGCCCGAACCGGCCTGCTACCCCTCCAGCGCCTCTTTGAGCTTGGGCAGGAGGCCGGCCAGGATGCGCTCGGTCAGCCCCCAGATCCGGGTGTCCTCGACCGGCAGGTAGCGTCCCAGCCAGGGGGCCCCACCGTCCAGCCAGCTCTCGGCCGCGAGCAGCTGGGTGAGCGGCACCTCCAGCACTCGGTCCAGCTCGCGCATGTCGTGCACGAAGTGGACGTCCTCGTCGGGGAGCCAGGCCACGAACGGAGCGACTGAAAAATTCGTCACGGCGGCGTAGATTGTTAATGCGGCGCCGACCGGGATCAGCTCTCGGGCGGGCACGCCGATCTCCTCCTCAGCCTCGCGGGCGGCGGCCTGCCACGGCCCCTCGCCCGGCTCGAGGCTGCCCCCCGGCAGGCCGACCTGGCCGGGGTGGTGGGAGAGATCGGCGCGCCGGCCCACGAAGGGCAGGTGCCATTCGCCGCGGCGCCGGTAGAGGATGGCGGTGACGGCGGCGGCCCGAGAACCGGGCCGGAAGCCACCGCCTTCCGCCACCGGCAGCAGCAGGCGGGACAGGTTCAGGAGAAAGGGGTCGTCGAGGTCGGGGAGCGGGTCAACGCGTTGAGTCATCGGGGTAAGGTAGGTGGTAGATGATCGACAACACCAGTGTGACCATCGAGCAGATGGAGCAGGACATCCGCGAGGAGAACGAGCGCCGGTACGCGTTCTACCGGATGCTGGGCACCACCGACCGCGTGCTCTGGCGGCTGGAGGAGATGAACCGGGACGGCGTCAAGACGATTCCCGACCCCCTTCGCAGCCAGATCCGGGAGAGCGTCGCCGAGCTTCCCAAGCCGGTGCGCGAGGTCTTCCGTGACGCGGCCGACGTGCAGCCGGTGCTGGACTCCGTCTTCGACATGCAGGAGAGCCTCTTCCGCTGGCGCGACCCCCGCTGGTCGCTGGACGAGGAGGACGACCGGGAGCGCCTCGCCGGTTAGCCTGTAGGCGGTGGCCGCCGAGCTGGACGAGGTCCTGGGCAACCGTCCTCCCACCGAGGTCATCTCGAGATACCTCGAGGCGATCTACTACATGGACGTGGAGGGCGAGCACGTGCGCAGCGCGCGGCTCGCCGACTGGCTGAGCGTCAGCCGGCCGACCGTGACCGTGGCCCTGCGCCGGATGACCAGGGACGGGATGGTCCGTCTCAACGCCCGCAAGGAGATCGAGCTGACCGACCAGGGCCGGCGGGCGGCGGCGGCCATCGTGCGCCGGCACCGGATCATGGAGCGCTGGCTCACAGACTCCCTGGGCTTCGACTGGGTGACCGCCGACGAGGAGGCTGCCCGCCTCGAGCACGCGGTATCGGACGTGGTCGAGGACCGGCTCTATCAGGCGCTCGGCAGGCCCCGGTCCTGCCCCCACGGCAACCCCATCCCCGGCTACTCGGAGCTGGCCGTGGGCGAGATCCGGCTCTCGGGCCTGGCGCCCGGCCGGGAGGCGACGGTCAGCCGAATCTCGGAGGTGGCGGAACGGGAGGCGCCCGCCCTGCTCGGCTACCTGTCCGAGCGCCGCCTGGTGCCCGGCACCAGGCTCCGGCTGCTGGAGGTGGACCCGGTCGGCAACACCCGCCGCGTGCGCGCCGCGGAGCGCGACCTGACCCTGAGTGACGAGACCAGCTCCAAGCTCTGGGTGGTCCCCACACGCCGCTGACCCCGCCCCCGCCGCTGGAGATCATCGGCCGCAAGCGCGAGGGGGAGCCCAACTCGGCGGCGGACATCCAGGCCCTGCTGGCCGGCTACCTCGACGGCTCGCTGCCCGACTACCAGATGGCGGCCTGGCTGATGGCGGTGTGCACGCGGGGGATGAGCCGGGCCGAGACGCTGGACCTGACGCTGGCGATGGTGGCCAGCGGCGAGGTGCTCGACCT
>JBBSHA010000118.1:0-7048 GCA_038253595.1 Candidatus Dormibacterales bacterium | reverse complement strand
GCGATCGCGCCTGGACCCTGCAGCGCGACCTGCGGGCCGGCCGGGAGCGCTACCGGCGCCTGGTCGAGCGCGGGGTGGCCCGTCTCAGCCTGCTCGACCTCGAGTACCGACTCCTCCTCCAGGAGTCGGAGCTGGTCTGGCTGCGGAGCCTGCTCGACGATCTCCGGGACGGCCTCCTGCCCTGGCCGGCCGGGCTCAAGCTCGACCTGAGCGGGCCCGGGGCACCCGCCCGGTAGCGCGTGGCCGCCAGCCGCTGCGCGCCGCTGGTGGGCTCCGCCGACTGCACCGCCGCGCCAGCCTCGTCGCGCCGCCCCCGCCGCGCCGGGCCGGGGCCGGGCGTCAGCCCCCGACGGCCGGGCGTCAGCCCCCGACGAAGGTGAGGAAGAGATCGGTCACGACACCGGCGCCGAAGCCGACAAGCAGGCCGCTCGCCAGCGCCACCTGGCCGTTGAGCCTCCGGCAGACGTGGAACATCTCGTTGATCACGTAGAGCAGGGCGCCCCCCGCCAGCGCCAGGAAGAGGACGAACGCGTAGGGCGACACGAAGTTGATGCCGAGCACGGTCCCCAGAAAGGTGGGCCCACCCCCGATCAGGCCGGCGAGGGCCAGGAAGGCCCAGCTGGGGCGGTCCTTGGACGATGAGAGGGGGGCGGCGATGCCGAAGCCCTCGGTGATGTTGTGGAGTCCGAAGCCGATCACCAGGGTCCCGCTGAGCGCGAGTGCCCCGGCCGCCGCAGACTGGCCGATGGCGAGTCCCTCCGAGAAGTTGTGGAGGCCGAGCCCGGTGGCGATCATCAGGGCCAGCCCGCGGGCTGCCGGGACCGCCGGAGCCGACGCCGCCACCGCCGCTCCCGGACCCCGCAGCCGCACCCCCGCAAGCCGCCGGCCCAGCTTGCGGTTGACCGCGACCAGGCCCAGGAGGCCGCCGATCAGCCCGACTGCGTAGACCAGCCCGAGGCCCACGATGGGGCCGGGGTGGCCCCCGTGCAGGGAGCGCAGGCCGGCCTCCGCCGAGGCGTTGGCCTTGCTCAGGATGTCGACGATGAGGAAGATCAGGACTCCGGTGGCGACCGCGTTGAGGAAGCCCTGGATACGCACGCTCACCCGGCGCAGACGCGCCATCGGCAGTCCCAGGAAGATGGTCAGGCCGGCGACCGCGCCGAGCAGGACCGTGGTTGTCGGGTTCATCGAATACCTAGTATCCCATGCTGGTAGTACCGGCTAACCCGCGAGTTAGTCATTACTAACTAAGAGAATTGTAACGGTGTCTCCGGAGCCGGTCGGCCGCCAGAATCAGCACCCCGGCCGCGGCCAGCACGATCAGGATGACGGCCACCAGCCGCCGCCGGCCATCATCCCCGGGGCGAGCCCGGGCCGCCGAGGCGGTCGCCACCACGACCGGGCCGGCGACCGCCGGAGCCGGGGCCGAAGTCGGAGCCGGGGGCGCCGCCGGTGCCGAGAGGTTGCTGTTGCCCTCCCGGAAGCCGGCCGCCACCTCTTCCGCGTGGGGACCCTGGTAGCGAAGCAGGTACAGGCCCTGATTGATGTCGGCCACGTAGACGAGGCCGTCGCGCAGCACCGGGTAGCTCCAGGTCAGGGCCTGGGTCACCCCCAGCTGAGGGTCGCGCGCGCCGGCTGGCGAGCCCCCCGCCGGCCGGTACTCGGCCACCGGGGCGGGGTGGCCGGCATCGGCGATGTCGAAGACCTGCAGGCCGCTGGAGTACCAGCTGATGAACGCCAGGTTGGGAGTCAGCGTCGGGTTGTGGCTGGTGTAGGTGCCGACCGGCGCCGCGGCGCAGCTGGCGGGGTCGTTCTCGGGCGCGGCCAGGGTGGCGACCACCCGCAGGTGGGCCGGGTCGCTGACGTCGACCAGGCGGGCCGGGCCGTAGGGACAGGCGGGAGGGTAGCGCTCGTCGGTGACCAGCACCAGTGGGCGGCCGGGCACCGGGACCGCGCTGTGGACATTGCCCGCACGCAGGGCCGGCAGGGCGGCGGCGGCGGGCGTCAGGAGCCGGAGCATCGGGGCCGGGCGGCCCTCGATGAAGTCCGAGGCGTCCGCGACCAGCAGGCCACCGGTCCAGAGGGAGAGGTAGGCGGTGCCGCCGTCGGTCACGGTGACGGAGTGGAGCAGGCCGACCGGCGGGCTCCAGGCGCCCACCAGGTGGGGTGACGCCGGGTCGCTGATATCGATCACCTGGAGGTCGCCCGGCGCGCCGCTGAACATGGCCGTGAACAGCAGCGTGCGCGCGGCCGAGGTCCACAGGAAGAACTCATGGGGTGCCCGGGCGCCGAAATCAAGGGCGCCCGTCGGTTCCGGGTGGGTGCAGTCGGTCGCCCAGCGGTAGAGGTCGAAGCGGTTGCCGCCGCCGCGGCCGAGGGCGTAGGTCATGACGACCAGGAGGTGGGCGGCGGGAACGGCGCGGAGCTCGCGGGCGGTGCTCAGGGGCCGGCCGGGAAGGCTGCCGGCCGGCCGGGGGTGGGCAGGATCCGCCACATCGACAATCTCGACTGCGCCCTGGCCCCGGCTGCCGATGTAAGCGCAGTGATCGGCGACGGCCAGGGCCGCATTGAGACCCCGGGAGCCCAGGCTGTCGTGGCCGGTCTCGGTCAGCCCGACCTCTGCGGCCCGGCCCGGCGCCGGCGCCAGCGCCAGGGCGACCGCCGCGGCCAGGAAGGCGGCGCGGCGAACCGTTTAGGGCGCCCCCTCAGGGCGCAGCCGGCCTGGTACCGGCGCCCGGGTCGGCGCCGAGGCGCGGGTGCCGAGTGTGACCCGCAGGCAGAGGTAGGCAACGGTGGTGAACACGATCCCGGTCACCCCGGCGTGGACCAGTTCTGAGCCCAGAGAGAAGCGCGAGAAGACCAGGTAGGCGCCGACCGCGCCCTGCAGTACGAGGGACCCGATCAGCAGCCACGCCCCCCGTGCCAGGTCGGGCCGGCCGGCCGCCAGCCGCCGGTAGCCGAGCAGCAGCCCGATCGCCAGCAGCAGCGCTGCGGCCGCCGCGAAGCGATGGATCAGGTCGACCACGGCGGCTCCCGGACCCGGGCTGCCGCCACCGCACAGAGGCCATGAGCTGCACGCCGCCGCCGCCTCCGCCCGCCGGATGTAGGCGCCGCTGTACACGAGCAGGTAGATGTAGCCTGCCGCGCCCCAAGTGGCCAGCCTGACCCCCGTTCCCGCCGCCCGCACGCCCGCCATCGCGGCGGGGCGGCGGATGTAGAGGGCGGCCAGGCTGGTCGACGCCAGCGCCAGCAGGGAGATCCCGAAATGCAGAGCCAGCACCACCGGCTGCTGCGGGTACTTGACCGCCCAGGCACCCATGCCCGCCTGCAGGAGGAGGAAACCGATCATGAGCGCGACCAGGACCCGGGCCGGCTTGCGGTCCCGCCAGCGGGCCAGCATGGCGATCGCCAGGACGACGATCAGGATGCCCTCGATCCCGGTCACCGCCCGGTGGCTGAACTCGATCGCAGTGGCGAGTGCGAACGCGGGAATGAAGTGGCCCTGGCAGAGCGGCCAGTCGCGGCCGCAGCCCTCGGCCGAGCCGGTGTTGGTCACGGTCGCGCCCATCACCAGCACCAGGAACATGCCCACGGCGGCCACCCCGCCCAAAACCACGGTGGCTCGCCGGACGTGGTCCGCCCGGCCTGGATCCTGAGCTGCGCCCACGACCCAGAGATTACCCCGGGCGAAGGCCGCCGGGGCCGGAGACCCGCCCGCTCAGCCTTGGTCTAGGGGCGGCGCGGCGCCAGAACCTGTCCGAGGTCCGAAGAGGGAACCGGAGTGGCAGGGGTGGGAGCGCTGGCCCAGGTCGGGCGCAGGTCGGGCGGCAGGTCCGCGACCGCCCGCTGGATCGACGATGGAGCATCGACGAAGGCGCGGTGGACGGCCGACGGGCTGGCATCGGCCGGCTGGCCGGGGGCCGGCACCGGCGCTGGGGCGGGACGGGGGGCCTGGGCGGTCGGGGCGATCTGGTGCGGCACCGGGGGCTGCGGGGGATTGGCGGGTGCCGTCGCGAACGGCGGGGGCGCGGGGTGCTGGACGGCGACCAGGGCGGCGGGCGTCGGGGCCGCGGGCGGCGCCGGCGCGGCCCCGCTGGGGGGAGCGGCGGCGGGAAGCGCCCGTTCGGTGGCCGGGGGCGCCGCCGCCGGGGCGGCCGCGGGCAGCGGCGCCGGCGGCTGGGCGGGGCCGTGACCCCGGCGGATGCCGAGCCGATGCTCCGCCAGGCGCTCGTGATGCTCGGCGGCGGCGTGCTCACGGGCGGCGCAGGCCCGCTCGTACGACGTCCAGAGCGCGCCCTCGAGCGCCCAGATGGCCGAATCCTAGCGGGCGGCGGCAAGTTCGAACGCGCCTGTCCAGGCCGACTTCGCGGTCCGGCAGGCCTCGTCGACAGCCTCGTAAAACCTGTCGCTGACTCCTGGTTGAATGTTCACGCTTCCTCCACCGTGCCCGGTTTGATGGCGGCAGCATAGGCCGCGGGAATCAATCCCCCGCCCCTACATTTGCAGGGTATTTTCTGGGGATGATCCGTGCGGCCCTGCGGGCGATTCTCGGCATCCAGCTTGCCGCCACCCCGCGCCCCGCCACCCCGCGCCAAGGCGCCGCCGCGCCCGGGCGCGCTTGAGCTGGGCTGAGGAGGGGTCCGGAGCGGTGCCCACACCCAGGCTTCTGGCGCGGGGACTCAGCTTCCTGGAGGGACCACGCTGGCACCACGACCGGCTCTATGCCTCCGATCTCTACTCGCGTCGCGTGCTCGCCTTCGAGGCAGACGGGACTTACGAGGAGATCTGCTCGGTGCCGGGCCAGCCCTCGGGCCTGGGCTTCCTGCCCGACGACTCGCTTCTGGTGGTGTCCATGCTCGATCGCCGCTTGCTGCGCCTCGAGGGTTCCCGGCTGGCGGAGGTCGCCGACCTCAGCCCGCTGGCGCCCTGGCACTGCAACGACATGGTGGTCGACCAGGTGGGTCGCGCCTACATCGGCAACTTCGGGTTCGACGATGGCGCCGACGGACCGATGCGAGCGACCGACCTGGTCTGCGTCCAGCCGGACGGCACCGCCACCGTCGCCGCCGGCGGCCTGCTGTTTCCGAACGGCATGGTGATCACGCCGGCCCGCGACCGTCTGCTGGTTGCGGAGACCTTCGCCTGCCGGATCAGCTCGTTCGACATGGCCGGGGACGGCGGCCTGTCCAACCGGCGAACCTGGGCGTCGTTCACGCCCCGGGTCGAGGGCACGGTGGCGGCGACGCTGGCCGCGGGTGGCGTCCTGCCCGACGGCATGGCCCTGGACGCCGAGGGCGCCCTCTGGATCGGCGATGCCGCGGGACGGGGCGCACTCCGGGTTGGTGCCGGCGGCAAGATCCTGACCTCCGTGGCGACCGGGGAGCTGGCGGTCTACGCCGTCGCGCTGGGCGGCGCCGACCGCCGCACCCTCTTCATGTGCGCCGCGCCGCCGCTGCCCCACGGCCGGCCCCGCAGCGAACAGCGGGCGGTTCTCCTGGCTTGCCAAGTCACCGTCCCCGGAGCCGGGATTCCCTGACGATGGATCCGACCAAGCCGCCGCGCCACCTGGCAGCACCGGAACATCCTGCCCTGGTTCGCGCCAGAGCTGATGGACAGCTTCTCGGCCACCGACCGGTAGAGCTGTTCGGAATCGGCCGCGCCCGCCCCTCCCTCAGGCTTCCCGCTCGGCCGCCGAGGCCAGGCCCTCGAGCAGGGGCCGAAACGACTCCGAGATGCGGCCGCCCATCGCCGGGCCGAACAAGAACGACAGCGGTCCCTGGAACGTCACCGACTGGCTGATCCTGCTTCCCGACGGGAGAGGGGCGACCTCGCACCTGAAGAGCAGCTTGGCGGCCGGCACACCGTCGCTCTGGAGGACGAACGAGCGGCCAGTCTCCACGTCCCTGATCGCGATGTTGTGGGTACCGCCCGACTTCGTTCGCATGGTTCCCACAGCTCCCTCGCCGAGTGGTCGGTCGAGCCTCACGGCTTCGATGTCGGGATTTCAGGACGGCCAGGTCGAGGTGTCAGACCATATCCGCCAGACTCTTTCTGCCGGGGCCGTCGTTTCCACCGACCTTCCAAACGATGCCAAGTTCAAGTCCCCCTTCTGCACTGCGACGCTTCCTGGCGCTCGGCTCTTCCGGACGGCCCCAGTCGACTGTGACGCGACATCTGTGACCCCCCCTCGTCCTGACCCACACAATCATCGCTGCGCCAGTCAGGTGTGGGGTTCAAGCGTGGATCAACCACAAAATCGTGGTGCCCGCGCACGGAGTCGAACCGTGAACCTTGGGATTAAGAGTCCCCTGCTCTGCCAATTGAGCTACGCGGGCCTGGGCCGAGGTTTTCGATCTTACGTCTTAACGGGTGGCCTTCCCTCCGGCCGCCTCCCAGCCTAGCCTGCCGGGCATGCCCGCCCGAGTCCCCCTCGACGTCGACCTGGAAGATCGCCTGGTTTTCGGCCTGAACCCGATCCGCTTCGGCTACCTGGCGATCGCCGCCCTGGCCGCGTTCGCGACCTGGAGCAGCGCCTGGCTGCCGCTGCCGGTCCGGCTGCCGCTGGCCGGCCTGCTTGGGCTGGCCGGCGCGGCCCTCGCCTGGGGTTCCCACCTGGGCCGCGGCGCCGATCAGTGGGCGGCCGACATGGTCCGATTCGGCCTGGCCAACTACCGACTCGAGCTGGTTTGGAGGTGGCGGCCGCGGCGGCCCCAGCCGATCCTGCGGGTGCTGGACGGCTGCGAGAGTTGCTCGGTGCCTGGACTGGAGTCGTGGTGACGCCGCCGCTGGCGCTCCGGCTGCGGCGGTTGCCGCCCCGACTCGTCGCTGTTGTGGCCGGGGAGGCGGCGGTGATCGAGACCGGCTCGCTCGGATACTTGGGAGCGGCCGGGGATGACCGCCGGCGCTGGCTCACCGGCTTTCGGCGGGTACTCGATGCCCTGGACGCGCCGCTCCAAGTCCTGATCGACTTCGTGCCTGGAGTCGGCGGTGCAGGCCCGGCCTCGGCGCCCCGGTTGCCCGCCCCCGCGGTGCGCCGGGCGGCCGACCT
>JBBSHA010000117.1:0-7057 GCA_038253595.1 Candidatus Dormibacterales bacterium | reverse complement strand
GCGAGCCGTCGAGGTCCTGGCCGGCGCGCCGCTCGACAATGGCAACGTCTACCCCCGCCAACGCCAGCTCGCCGGCCAACATCAGCCCCGTCGGACCTCCTCCGGCGATCACCACCGCATACCCGGTCACAGCCACACTCCGGCCGGCATCACGCCGGTCGCCACCGGCGCATCACATCCCGCGGCCACCACGGCGACCGTGTCGACCTGCGCGGCGACCAACTCGGCCGCGCGCACCCGCACCTCCGCGCCGAGTGCCCGCAACCGCACCCCGAGTCCCACCATCGGTTCGACGTCCCCGCGCGATCCATACGTCGATAACAACACACGCATTTCGTGACTCCCATTTCTGTAGGTTCTGGCCTCGGCCAGCCATTCTGCGGCACGACCCGGGTCTTGCGGCAAGCCCCCCGGTGCGCTATAAATTGAGAGTGGAAGGGAGTGGGTGCTCTCGTTTCCCCGTATCGTCCTCTGTGGACGGACAACCTCCTCGCGAAGCGGCGGCGCGCTGCGTACGGCGGTACCGTCGGCCCCAGAGGATCTCCCATGGGCCTACGGATGCAGCCGCGGAACGAGAGGGTTCTTCACCCCTCTTCAGGAAGGCCGGCTAGAACGTCGTCGAGAGCGCCCCCATTCTCATGGAGTTCGTCGCCGCGCCGCACGAGCGCTGCCAGCCAGATTCCCGCGATCACCGGCCAAGACTTGGGAGACACGCTCCAGGCGGGCGCAGACGCCGCCTCCCAGCGGGTGCCCGCCCCGGCCGGGGCGGCTTAGAATTCGCCTGTGATCGGATGGCGCTTCTACGACCCGGGCTCGAGTCCGCTCCGCGAGGTGCTGGAGCAGGTGGCGGCCGGCCAGAGGCGGCGGGCCGGCGGCGGGGAGCCGATGCCGATCAACGTCTTCGAGGAGCCCGGGATGGTCGTGGTCGAGGCCGCCCTGCCGGGGGTGGTGCCGGAGGCGGTGGAGGTCAGCTGCAGCGAGAATGTGCTCATCATCAGCGCCCGGGCCGAGGTCCTCGAGCGCGAGTACCTGCACCAGGAGATGCTGCCGGTCCAGTACCTGCGCCACGTGGCGCTGCCCGGCGACTGCCGGTTCGACGCCGCCGAGGCCTCGGTCGAGCTGGGGGTGCTCACCGTGCGCGTGCCCAAGATCCGGCCCCAGGCGCCGGAGCGGATCCGGATCCGGGTCAACCGGCGGGGGTCGGCGGCCACCGCCATCGATGCCGACTACGCCGAGGTCAAGCCCAAGAAGCCAGGCCGCCGGTCTTCCGGCTCCGGCTCCAGCCCCGGCCCGGCGCGGTCGCGGTAGCCGGGCGGACCGGCCGCGCCCCGCGGGTCGATCCCACGCACGAGATGAATCCCGGCTAAGATCTTGGGCGGCCTCGCCATGCCCCTCGATCTCCAGGCCGCCGCAGACGAATACATCGGCTGGCTCCAACTGGAAGCCAACCGCAGCCCCAACACGGTCCGCGCCTACCAGGCGGAGATCCGCAAGCTGGCCGGCTTCCTGGCCGCGAGTGGCCACAGCCTGGGCATGGACGACATCCGCCGCCAGGACCTTCGCGCCTACCAGCGCCACCTGGCGCTCACACTCAAGAGCCCGGCGTCCCGGGCCCGGGCGCTGGTCGCGATCCGCTCGTGGCTGCGCTGGCTGGCCCGGGAGAACCTGGTCGCCAGGGACCTGTCCAACGGGGTCACGCTGCCCAAGCTGGAGCAGAGGCTGCCCAAGCCGATGGCCCCCGATGAGCTGGCCAAGCTGCTCCACGACCTGCCCGCGGGCACGATGCTGGAGAAGCGCGACCGGGCCCTTGTCAACTTCCTGATCAGCACCGGCTGCCGGATCTCCGAAGCCCTCAACCTGGACCGCACCGACGTCCCCCGTCGCGGCAACCGGCTGGTGGTCACGGGCAAGGGCTCCAAGCAGAGGGCGGTCTACCTCACCGCCGGTGCCAAGCTGGCGGTGGACGAGTATCTGGAGAGCCGGGAGGACACCTCCATGGCCCTCTTCGTCAACTACGACCGCTCCATGGGCAGGGGCCGCGAGCGCCGGCTCACGCCGGCGGGTGCCCGTCACGTGGTCACCCGCATCCGCCTCCGGCTGGGCGCGTGGTCGTTCAGGTCGCCTCACGTGGCCCGGCACACCGCCGCCACCTCCCTGCTCGAGGTCACCGGCGGCGACGTGCGGCTGGTGCAGGAGGTGCTCGGCCACGCCAACCTCAACACGCTCCAGGGCTACACCAAGATCGTCGATGCCCGCAAGCAGGACGCCTACGAGAAATACGATCGATTCCTGGAGCAGAGCCGCAAGGACGCCGGTTCGGACGGGGACCTCATCTCCTGAGCCCTCGCAGGCTGCCCGCCCGATGCATGGCAGCCCTACAGACCCGGGATATGCGGGATGAGACGATGCTGGCCGGCGACCAGGACGCCGGCTAGCCCAGGGACTCCGCAAGCTCGCGCCGGCTGATCCGGGCAGGCGCGGTGGCGGCCACGAAGTCGAGCACCGCCTCGCTGAAGCGCAGTGGCTGCTCGGCGTGCGGGAAGTGGCCGACCTGGGGCATCACCTCCAGGCGGCTGCCCGGCATCGCCCGGTGGGCCCGGCGCCCGTGCTCGACCGGGATCAGGCGGTCAGCCTCACCCCACATGATCAGGACCGGCACCCTGGCGGCCAGGCCGAGCCGGTCGGTGGCGCTGACCCGCTGGCCACGGGCGCCGACCACCTCCCGCAGCGTGTCCAGGAAGGCGGCCCGAGCCCCCCGTCCCGCAGCGAGTAGTAGCTCCGCCAGTACTCGTGGGCGGCGGCCGGCGCCCGCACCCCGCTCTCAGCGATCCGGGTCCCCGCCCTGACCAGGCGATCGAGCACCGGGGCCGGGTAGCCGAGCCGCACCAGGTGCTGGGCGCCGGGCAGCGACAGCGCCCGCAGCACCGGTGAGACCTCGACGCCGAGGCCACCGCTCGACTCCAGGACCAGCCGCTCGCACAGCTCGGGGAACTGGTAGGCGACCTGCATGGCCACCCCGCCGCCCAGGGAATGGCCGGCCAGCGTGGCGCGGCGGTGGCCGAGGGCGACCATGAGGTCGCGGACGGTGCTGGCCAGCGAGCCCAGGGAGTAATCGCCGGCGCCTCCGCTGGAGCCTCCGTGGCCGGGCAGGTCGACCGCCAGCACGGTGTGTCTGGCCGCCAGCCGCGGCGCCACCGCCTCCCATGTCTGCGAACTGGAGGCGATGCCGTGGATCAGGAGCAGCAGCGGGCCGCGACCCAGCCGCCGGTAGGCCACGCGGCGGCCGTGGAGGATCCGATGCTCAGGCTCGGCCGTCATTTCCGACACCATATACGACGCGCCGCGTCATTTGCCAAGCGGGCTCTGTCCGGAGAGCCGGCCTCAGCCGGCGCTGAACTGGCTGACCAGTTGGGTGAGCTCCTCCAGCCGGGTGAGGGCGGCGTCCCGGCCGTCCGCCGGGATGTAGAAGATGCAGCGGTCAACCCCCGCCGCCTGCAGCCGATCGAGCTCGGCGGCGTCCGGCTTCGGGTAGGCCGTGATCGGGATGGGGCCCCGGCCCGCCTCCGCCTCCAACTGCCGGAGCTCGGGGATGCGGGCGGTGAGGTCGCCCCGGTTGGGCATCCAGCCGTCGGCGTAGTGGACCACCCGCTTCAGGGTGTTGGGCCCGCTGCCCCCCAGAATGATCGGCGGGTGCGGCTTTTGGAGCGGCTTGGGCCAGGCCCACATGGGCCCGAACTCCACCATCTGGCCGTGGTATTCGGCCGTCTCCTGCGTCCAGATCGCCTTCATCGCCTCGACTCGCTCCCGGAGCAGCTTCCAGCGGCTGCCGAAATCGGTGCCGTGGTCTGCGATCTCCTCCCGGTTCCAGCCGCCGCCGATGCCGAACAGGAAGCGTCCCCCCGACAGGTGATCGAGGGTCGCCACCTGCTTGGCGAGGTCGATGGGGTCGTGCTGTACCACCAGGCAGATCCCGGTTCCGATCAGAAGCCGGGTGCTGGCCACCGCGGCCAATGTGAGCGAGAGGAAGGGATCGAACGTGCTCCAGTACTGGCGGGGCAGGTCGGCACCCCCTGGCCAGGGCGTCTGGCGGCCGGCCGGGATGTGCGAATGCTCGGCCACCCAGAGTGACTCGAACCCGCGCTGCTCGAGGGCCGGCGCCAGCTCCTGGATCTTGATGGCGTACTCGGTCGGGAAGATGGCGGCACCGAATTTCATCCACTCATGGTGAGGGATCGACGCCGGCTGGCGGGAGGCCGGCGGGGACCACGCCGGGAACCACCCATGGGCGAGCGGTGTAGGGAGAACATGAGGGGCCTGAGATGAAGAGATTGGCGATTGCGTCCCTGGGGGCGATGGCAATGCTGGCGCCGGCGGCCTGCGGGTCGGGTGGGGGCGCGGGCGCGAGCCCGGCGGCGGCCGGTGCCGCCCGGCCGTACACGGTGTGGGCCAACCTGGGCCAGGCTTCGGGGCCCAGCCTGGGGGTGGTGTCGGTGCCCAGCGGAAACCGCCGCGACCTGCCGGATGCGGTCCTGAACCCCCGCCTGGGGGTCGCCTACAGCGTGGTCCCGGACGCCGGCAACACCGCGGTCCGGGTGCTGGACGCGGTCACCGGCGAGAAGCGGGCGGAGCAGTCGCTGCCGGGAACCTACGTCCTCCCCATTCCGAACTCCGACCAGGTCCCGGCGGGTCTCTCCCCACACGGCTCGTGGCTCGTGCTCGAGAGCCCCGGCCCGGGGCCCGGCGCGCCGACTCCGGCCGTATCCCGGCTGGCCGTGGTCAGCACCGCCTTCAAGTCGGCCCCGCGCCGGTTCCAGCTCGAGGGCTGGTTTCGCTTCGACGCCGTCGATGACAGCGGCCAGTCAGTCTACCTGATCGAGTACCTCGCCGGCGGCCAGGGCAGCTACCAGGTTCGCCGCTACGACCTGGCCAGAGGAGTGCTCGACGCAACCGTGATCGCCGAGAAGGGCGAGCTGAACCGCCCGATGCGGGGCCGGGCCCTTCAGGGCCTGTACTCACCGGACGGCGGCCTGCACCTCGGCCTGTACGCGCGCAGCAGCGGGGTCGGCTTTATCCACGTGCTGCCGCTGACGCCGCAGATCCAGTTCGCGTTCTGCGTGGATCTGCCCGGCCGCTTCAGCGACGCCGCCACCCAGATGGCCTGGACGGCCGCGGTCACGGCCGACGGCTCCCGGCTCTACGCCGCCAACGAGGTGCTGGGCGTGGCGATCGCGATGACGATTCCCCGCGCCGGCCAGTTCGACAACCCGCGCATCGTCCGCCAGGCCACGCTGCCGATGCCCGCGGCGGGTCCGGCGGGAATGGCGCTGCCGGGCCCTCGACTCGCGCTCAGTCCAGACGCCAAGAGCCTCTACCTGGCCACCGGGGAGGCCATCCTGGAGCTGGACGCCAACACCCTCGCAGTCCGCGGACGCCGGCTCGGCGCTTCGCCCGTCACCACTCTGGTCATGGGTCCCGACGGGTCCTACCTGGTGGCGGGGCACCCGGACGGCCACCTGGACCAGTTCGATCTCCGGACCGGGGCCCGGGTATCCTCGGTTGCGACCCCCCTCACGATCCTCGGCCTGGCCGCGGTGAGGTCGGACTGACGCGAGCCCGGGTCGGCCGGTCCCCGCCCGGCTACCCCACCGGCACGGCCATGGCCACGATCTTGGGGTCCGAGTACGTCCAGCTGGTACACGTGTAGAGGACCAGTTCCTCGTGGGCGGCGGGCTTCAGCAGGCTGGTGTCCGTGACCGGCCAGGCGTCGGTGTAGTCCTTGATGACGTAGCTGCGGACCGACCCCGACGGCTCCGCGATCTCGACCCCCAGCCCGACGCGGGCCTGGCGCAGGGCCGCGAACATCCCGGGCTGGGCGTGGGCGTAGATGAAGGACAGCCCACCCTCACCCGGCCACTTGGTGCCCGGATAGTGGGCCGCCTTGTAGAGGGGTGGAGTCCAGCCGTCACCCTCCACGATCGGCAGGTCGATGCCCAGGCTCGGGACCCGGACCCTGAGACCGGAATGCGCGGTCTCCGCCGCGGCGGCCGGGGACGGCGCCGCCGCCGGGCCCGAGCCCAGGCTCTGGTCCGCCCGCAGCGGCTGCGTGTGACCGGCGGGCCGGGCCGCGGAGCGGCCACCGGCAGGGGCGCCCGGGGCCCCGCACGAAATCGCCAGCAGCAGGGCGATGGCCAGCGGCAGGACCATCGGGCCCGGCGGTCGGGTCAGGAGTCCCTCGCCGGCGGCCGCCCCGGCCGGCAGCCGCCGAGTCCGGCTAGCGCAGGTCACGGAACCGGCGCCTGCGCAGGCCGGCGGCCGTCACCGCCAGCCCGGTAAGCGCCAGTGCCACCAGCAGCGCCCAGGCGTCCCGGCCGACCAGCCCGCCGCCGGGCGGTGCGCCCCCCGCATCGGGCAGCAACCCGCCGGCGACCACGACCGAGGCCGCGGAATCGGAGCAGGCGGTGCTCACCGCACGGTTGTTGACGTCACCGCTGTAGGCCGCGATGTAGCGGTAGGTGCCGGGCGCGGACGGGGTGAATCCGGGCGAGTTGTAGGTGCCGTTGCCGGTGACCGGCTGCGGAGCGCTGGTGGTGGCCGGCGTCCCCGAACAGCGGGCGTCATCCGGGCCGAAGAGGGTGAAGGTGATGGTCCCCGTGGGTGCGACCCCTCCCGCCAGCTTGGCCGCCGCGCTCACGGAGCCGCCCTGGGTGATGGACCCCGACGCCGTGATGGTGAGGCTGGGGGTGGCCTGGGCGACCAGCACCGACTCGTTGGCGTCGTTGCAGGCGGTGGCCGACGGGCTGTTGCGGCCATCCCCGCTGTAGCGGGCGATGAACCGGTAGGTGCCGGCGGTCGCGGGGGTGAAGCCGCCCGACGCGTAGTTGCCGTTGCCGCTCACCGTCACCGGCGCCGAGGTGAACGCCGCCGCGGCGCTGCAGGTGGCGTCATTGGGGCCGTAGGCCAGGAAGGTGATGGTCCCGGTCGGAGTCACGCCCCCGGCCAGGGTGGCGGTGTCTCCGATCGAGCCTCCAACACACACCGCGCCGGTGTCGGAAGAGCT